>NZ_JBQSVT010000046.1:0-29827 GCF_052376555.1 Specibacter sp. AOP5-B1-6 | reverse complement strand
CTAGCTGATTCGATAAGGGCTCAACTCCGATACGTGCTGCATGAACAGCTTCGACGCGCGCCCGTTGCCCTCCCGAAAGGGGTGGGCTTGATTGACATATGCGAACACCGTGGCGACCGCGGCCGCAAACGAGCTTTTGTCCATGGCCGGCCAGTCGGCCGAGCCGATCATCCGACTCGCATCGGCAAGGTACTGCGGGATGCTTCCAAGCGGTGCGAATTCGCTAAGGCCTTTCAGAATGGTGACAGTGCGATATTCGCCGGCCCATTCATAGACGTTGCCAAATAGCTGCCGGTGGATGCTCCGCATATGGTCCGCATCATAGGAACGTGGAATCACCATCGCTCCACTTTGAATATTGAACTGCTGGGCCGCGGTTTCGGCATACTCCAGCCTCGCCACGACGGCCCCGTCGCGTTCCCCCTAGAGGTTGCGCAGGACGGGGCCGCCCGGCTCCCAGAAATATGAATCCCAGGAAGGAAAGTTGGTTGCCATCAGCGCGCGATATCGGCCGCAACAGGCCGCGCCGCGGCCTCTTGAGCGCGCCGGTCGTACTCGGCCTTGTCGATCGCGCCCCGCACAAGATCGGTCAGGTTCTCCACGTCTTCACGATTCGGAATCCAACCCTCATGCCAGCTCGACGCGAAGGCGTCCACGACGACGATTCGGTCTGCTTCGCGCAAGACAGCAAACAGCTCCGGCCAGCGTCCCTCGATATCAAACTCAGCGGCCATGACGGCCCCCTCTCCATATCTACTGACCATTCTACTAAGTGGCGTTATGCGTCGACCGGCCTGGTCGGAGCGGTTCCAGCCCCGAACGGGCTCCCACCCAGTGACTGACGGCCGTGCGCCGTCGACCATCCGGAAGTGTCCGGACCGAGCGGGACAATCTGGGTGGGGTTCAGATCGGTGTGGACGATGTAGTAGTGGTCCTTGATCTGCTGGAAGTTCACGGTGTCGCCGAAGCCGGGGGTCTGGAAGAGGTCACGCGCGTATGCCCAGAGGACGGGCATTTCGATGAGCTTGTTGCGGTTGCACTTGAAGTGCCCGTGGTAGACGGCGTCGAAGCGGACGAGCGTGGTGAACAGGCGCACGTCGGCCTCGGTGATGGCGTCCCCCATGAGGTAGCGCTGGGTGGCGAGGCGTTCCTCGAGCCAGTCGAGCGCGATAAACAGGCGCTCGTAGGCCGCGTTGTACGACTCCTGCGAACCGGCGAATCCACAGCGGTAGACGCCGTTGTTGACCTCGGTGAAGATGCGCTTGTTGACCACTGCCATTTCCTCGCGCAGTGCTTCCGGGTACAAATCCGGGGCTCCCTCGCGGTGGAATTCTGTCCACTCGGTGGAGAAGTCCAGGGTGATCTGCGGGAAATTGTTGGTCACCACGGCGCCACTGGGCACGTCAACAATCGCAGGCACGGTGATGCCGCGCGGGTAGTCGGGGGTGCGTTTGAAGAACGCCTCCTGCAGGCGCTCGATGCCCAGGACCGGGTCCCGTCCGTCCGGATCCAGGTCGAAGGTCCAGGAGCGGACGTCGTGCGTGGGGCCGCACACGCCGATCGAAATGGCGTCCTCCAAGCCCAGCAGGCGCCGGACGATCGTGGAGCGGTGCGCCCAGGGGCACGCCCGCGCCACCACCAGGCGGTATCGACCGGCTTCCACGGGGTAGCCGTCCTCGCCGCCGCGGGTGATCCGCGTTTCAATGTAATTGGTGTCGCGCGTGTACTCATCGCCGGTGACGTAGGCGCCCTTGGTACTGAATTCCTGCTCTGCTGGCTGCGTTCCCGAAGTGTCCATGGGGTCAGCCTAGCGCCGGAGCCTGAACGGTGCCCGGAACGTCTGCCCGACCCACCCACACCAAAACCAAGCACGACGGCGGTACGCACCTTCCGGCGTCGTCCGCGGTTGCGCACGGATTACCAAAACCCTTCCGGATTCGGACTAGTTATGGCAACTTTCAACCAAAACTATACCGAGCTCGGTATAGTTATGACATGAGAAAAAGTGTCGCCAAGTACGCGCAGGAGACCGGAATCTCCGAGCGTCGGGTGAGGCAGCTTGCCGAGTCCGGGCAAATCTCGGCCGCCAAACTCGGTAACGTCTGGGTCATCGAAGAACCTGTTTTCACGCACGCTCAACGTAGAGCGGCAGGCGGCCGGCCCCTCAGCGAGGAAAGCACGTGGGAACTTGCACTGATGCTTGACGGATATGCCGCCAAGTCGCACAGGCCATCCCGGGCAAGGGAAAGAATTGAAAGCCTGAGGCGCGACCCTCAACTTCGCCGCGAACTGAACGCTTGGATGGTGAATCGGGCCCACGTTGGGCATTTTAGGGTGCAACCACGAGACCTGCCGGACCTTCGCGGGGACGAACGCTTGCTCGTCACTGGAGTTTCCCATCCTGCTTCCGGGCTGCTTCAAGCCCAGGAGCATGAGGCATATGTCCTTCTTAGTGACCTGCCCAAAGTGGTCGAAGACTATATGTTGATACCGTCATCGACTGGGCGATCGAACGCGTTGCTCAGAGCCATTAATGCGCATTCCCTCCCCCGGGCAGCACCTCGGCTGATGATCGCTGCAGACTTATTGGATCGCGGTGGACCCCGGGAGATCTCCGCAGCCCAAAAAATATTGGATGAGGCACTTTGATCACTCTTGGAGTTTTGCCTGAACCACAGCAGCAAGCTTGGGAAGCACTCTTTGAACTGCACGAGCGCATGCCGGTTCACTGGGTGCTTGTTGGCGGACAAAATGTTTATTTACACGCGGTGGAACGCGGTGCATACCTGGTTAGACCCACCACCGATGCAGATATGGGATTGGATCTTAGAGGCAGGCCGCTGATCCTCGCTGAATTCACGCAACTATTGCTGGATATGGGATTCGTTTCTGTTGGCGAAACTACAACACGGCATCAGCACCGCTGGACTCGAGGCAGCGCCATTTTCGATGTTTTGATTCCCCGCGGCACCGGAGAGCGCTCTGCACGTCGCCCCGGTGCCACCGGCGGGACAACGCTGGAGGCTCCCGGGATTCAATCGGCGATAAACCGAGCGGAGACGGTTCAGGTTGAGGCTGGTGGCGTCCGGGGAAACGTCAACAGAGCCGACATTAGGGGTGCTCTGATCGGCAAGGCCGCCGCGATGAGGATTCTGGATGACCCTAATAGCGATCGACACCTAACGGATGCGATGACTCTGCTCAGCGCAATGTCGGCACGCGAGCTTAGGCGGACGGACTACCAGCCGGCAGAAAAGGCGCATCTCGCACTACTTCTGAGCCAGCTGACTGCGAAGAAATATGCCGTGGACCAATTTGACGCCGGCAGGGATCATCTTGAGCGGCTTCGAATGATTGCGAAGGACTGGAGTACTGCAGACCCCAACGCGCGGCTGATTTGAATTGGCTGGTTGCCGTCTGGCTGCGGACCGGCCTTCTCATACCTCCGCCGTCTGCCCAACCCACGCCCTCCAAACCCAAGCACGACGGCGGTACGCACCATCCGCCGTCGTCCGCGGTTGGCGAAACCTGCACGACTCGCCCGGGCGGCACTTTACGCAGCAAATGCTCCCTGCCTATGATCAACAGGCACCAGGTGAACGATCCACAAGAACGCCACCCACAGTGAGGACGAACCGATGGCGGCCCAAGAAGCCACCGCTGCAGCACAGGGCAAGACCACGTCAGCCCAGAAAACCATCGGCCAGTTCGGCGACGCGATGGTTGAATTCCGGGGCGTCAGCAAGGTCTACCAAAGCGGCCAACCTGCTGTGGACGACCTCAACCTCAGCGTTGACAGCGGCAAGATCACGGTGTTCGTGGGTCCGTCGGGCTGCGGAAAAACCACGTCGCTGCGCATGATCAACCGCATGGTGGAGCCCACCTCCGGCACGATCACCGTTGGCGGGCGCGACGTCGCCAGTCTCCCCGCCCACGAGCTGCGCCGCTCCATGGGCTATGTCATGCAGCAGGCCGGGCTGCTCCCCCACCGCACCGTCATCGACAACGTTTCAACCGTGCTGCGCCTGAACAAGGTCCCGCGGGCGCAGGCCCGAAAACGCTCCCTGGAACTGTTGGAAACCGTGGGCCTGCCGGCCTCCATGGCCAGCCGCTACCCCAACCAGCTCTCCGGCGGGCAGCAGCAGCGCGTCGGTGTCGCCCGGGCACTGGCCGCGGATCCGCCGGTTTTGCTCATGGACGAGCCGTTCTCCGCCGTGGACCCCGTGGTCCGGGCCGAGCTCCAGCATGAACTGCTGCGGCTGCAGCGCGAGCTGGCCAAAACCATCATCTTCGTCACCCATGACATTGACGAGGCGACCATTCTCGGAGACCGGGTCGCCGTTTTTGCCAGCGGCGGCCGCGTGGCCCAGTACGCACCTCCCGAAGAAATTCTGCGGGCACCCGTGGACGACTTTGTGGCCAATTTTGTCGGCCGGGATAGGGGTTTTCGGCGGCTGTCGTTCAGCACCGGCGAGTCCGTGCCGATCCACCCGGCTGCGTCAGTGGTTTGGGGCGGGACCGCTGCGGCTGCGGCTTCCCCGGTTGCGCCCGCCACGTCTGCGCCGCTCCAGACTGTCCCGGCAAAGACGGACGACGACGGTGCTGCCGCCCCCAGCCGCTGGGTCCTCGCCGTTGACGCCGAGAACCATCCGCAGGGCTGGCTTGCCCCGGGCTCCCCGGGCGCAACCGCCGGCAACCCGGGCACGAACCCGGACGCAACTCCCGACCAGCTGATCCCGGGCGGTTCGCTGTTTCACGCCGGCGACCCCCTGCGCAACGCCCTCGACGCCGCGTTGTCCTCCCCTTCCGGGCTCGGCGTCGCCGTCGACGCCGACGGCAGGGTCACCGGCCTGGTCAAGGCCTCCGAGGTGCTGGCCGTCATTGACGCCGCACGGGAAAGCCGAAACTGATGCAGTGGTTCCTGGCCAACCTGCCACAGGTCCTGAACCTCACCGGCTACCACCTGATCCAGGCCGTGGTGCCCCTGGTGTTGAGCGTGCTCATCGCCATCCCGCTGGCACAGCTGGCCCGGATCAACAAGGTGGCAAGCGGCATCATCCTGTCGGCGGGTTCGCTGCTGTACACGGTCCCGTCGCTGGCCTTGTTTGTCATCCTGCCCAGCATCCTCGGCACCAAAATCCTCGACTTCTCCAACATCATTGTGGCGTTGACGATCTACGCCGTGGCCCTCCTGGTGCGCTCCACCCTCGACGCGTTGAACTCGGTCGACGACACCATTCGCGAATCCGCCACGGCCATGGGCTACCGGCCGTTCCAGCGCTTCCTCAGCGTTGACCTGCCGCTGTCCATCCCCGTGCTGTTCGCCGGGCTGCGCGTGATCTCGGTCAGCAACATCTCCCTCGTCACGGTCGGCTCGCTGCTGGGCATTCCCAGTTTGGGCTTCTTCTTCACGGACGGGCTGCAGCGGAACTTCCCCACCGAAATCATCGTGGGAATCCTGGGCACATTGGTGCTGGCCCTGCTGATGGACGTCGTGCTGGTGCTGCTGCAAAAACTGCTCACACCCTGGCTGCGCAGCACACCATCGGCCCCGAGTTCCTCAGCCCCTGCCCCATCGGCAGCAACTCCATCTGCAGCAGGCACGACGGCGGTGCAGGCATGAGCTTTCCCGCCGCCACCGTGCCACTGACCAAATACACGGCCACCGACCCCTTCAGCCAGGGCTGGCAGTGGCTGACCGACCCGGCCAACTGGCAAGGGCCCATGGGAGTGCCGGTCCGCATCGTCGAGCACCTTGGCTACACGGGGCTGACACTGTTGATCTCCGTTGCCATCGCCGTCCCGATCGGGCTGTACGTGGGGCACACCGGCCGGGGACGCGGCGTCGTGGTTTCCCTTGCCGGCATGCTGCGTGCCTTGCCGACACTGGGCATCATGACCTTGTTTGCCTTGATCGCCACCTCGTCCCTGTCCCTGATGCCGGCCATCTGGTCCCTGGTGCTGCTGGCGGTGCCGCCCATTTTGACCGGCACCTACGCCGGCATTGCCGCCGTGGACCGTGAGATTGTCGATGCTGCACGCGGCATGGGCATGACCGAACGGCAGATCTTGTTTGGCGTGGAGGTGCCCAACGGCTTGGCGGTCATGCTGGGGGGATTCCGCTCGGCCGTGCTGCAGGTTGTCTCGACCGTGGCGGTCGTGGCGTTCATCAGCCTCGGCGGGCTGGGCCGCTACATCATTGACGGCCTCGCGGTGCAGGATTACGGTCAAGTACTAGGCGGGGCCGTGGTTATCGCCGCCGTGGCCATAGTTATTGACGGTTTGCTGGCGCTGCTGCAACGTGCGGTGGTGTCGCCGGGCCTGAAAAATACCGGGACGGTTCCAGAACAGCTGGTCCCGGCCAGTTCAAAGCACAATTGAAAATGCCAAGCCGGTACAACAGGAGACTAATCATGAGCAACAAATCCGTGCCCACCCGCCGCGCATTCCTCGGAGCGGCCGCAGGACTCTCGGTGGCTTTTGCCCTGACTGCCTGCGGCGGCGGCAACCCGTTGGGCGAGGACGGTGGCGGCGAGACCGGCGGGTCGGGCAGCGCGGTGGTGGTTGGCTCGGCCAACTTCCCCGAAAACGCCATCCTTGCCGAAATTTACGCCGGCGCCTTGAACTCGGCAGGCGTTACCGCCAGCACCCGGCTGAACATTGGTGCCCGCGAGGTGTACATGAAGGCACTCGAGGACGGTTCGATCGATGTGGTGCCCGAATACACCGGCAACCTGCTGGGCTATCTTGACGCCGGCAACACGGTGGTTGACGGCCCCGGCATCCTGAAGGCGCTCCCCGCCAAGATGCCGACAGGTCTGAGCGTCTTGGACGCCGCGGCCGCCGAGGACAAGGACGCCATCGTGGTGACGGCGGAAACTGCCGCCAAGTACAAGCTGAAGTCCATTGCCGATCTGACCCCCGTGTGCAGCGAACTCACGCTCGCGGCGCCGTCGGAATTCCAGACTCGCCCCTACGGCCTGCCCGGTTTGAAGAAGCTCTACGACTGCGTGCCCAAGGAGTTCAAGGCTTTCAGTGCCAGCAGCGAGGCGTTGAACTTGAAGGCCCTGATGAACAACGAGGTCCAGATCGCCGATATTTTCACCACCTCCCCGGAAATCACGGCGAACAAGCTTATTGTGCTGGAAGACCCCAAGGGCATGATCGGCGCACAGCAGGTGGTGCCGGTGATCAAGACCGACAAGGTCAGCGAGGCCGGACAGACGGCCCTGAACGATGTGTCAAAGCAGCTCACCACCGACGACCTGATCGCCTTGCGCACCCAGGTTGAGGGCGATCAAAAGATGGATCCAAAGGCTGCCGCAACCCAGTGGCTCAAGGACAAGGGCATCACCAAGTAAGGAGCTTTTATGGCCGCCGCAGTTAAGCCGGATGCAGTTGACGTTGTAGTGCTTGGCATGGGGCCCGGCGGCGAGTCGGTGGCCGGGGAGCTGGCCGCGGCCGGCCTGTCCGTGGTGGGTGTGGAGTCCCGGCTGGTGGGCGGAGAGTGCCCCTACTATGGGTGCATTCCGTCCAAAATGATGATCCGGGCCGGGAACGTGGTGGCCGAGGCGCTGCGGGTTCCAGGGCTGGCCGGCAGCGCGCAGGTCACCCCCGACTTTTCCGTGGTGGCCGGGCGAATCCGTACCGAGGCCACCGACGACTGGGACGATGCTGTCGCGGCCAAGCGCTTCACCGACAAGGGCGGGCGCCTGGTTCGCGGCGCGGGGAGGCTCACGGGTCCCCGCGAGGTCACCGTTTCCATGCCCGACGGCGGCGAGCGCACCTTCCGCGCCCGCCGCGCAGTGGTGCTCAACCCGGGCACCAACCCTGCCGTTCCGGAGGTGCCGGGGCTGGCAGGCACCCCGTTCTGGACCAACCGGGAGGCCGTGAAAGCCGAGACAGCACCGAAGTCGCTGGTCATTTGGGGTGGCGGGCCCATCGCCGTGGAACTGGCACAGGCGTTCACCCGCTTCGGCACCAAGGTGACAATGGTGCTGCGGGGGTCCCGGCTGCTGTCGCGGGAGGAACCCGAGGCCGGCAGGCTGTTGGCTGAAGTGTTCCGCAACGAGGGCATCAAGATCCTGCGCAACAAGGACGTCACGGCTGTCATGCACAGCGGCGGGAAGTTCACGCTGGAGCTGGCCGGGGGCGCAGGGGAAATCTCCCGTCTCACTGCCAGCCAGCTGCTCGTGGCCACGGGGCGCACCCCGTCGCTGGCTGCCCTGGACTTGGCGGCCGCGGACATCGCGTGGGACGGGAAGGCTGCACCGGCTGTTGACCCGCACATGCAGCTGGCCGACGGCCTCTACTTGATCGGCGACGCCGCAGGGGCCGGGGCATTCACCCACATGTCCATGTACCAGGGCAACATCGTGGCCGGGCACATTCTCGCCCGGAAAGATGGCACCGGGGCTTCGAAGGAGCCGGACAGGGGCACGGCGCATACCCATGCGGTGCCGCACGTGACGTTCACGGATCCCGAAATTGGTGTAGTCGGCTTCACGCAGAAGCAGGCTGTGGATGCAGGGTTGTCCATCAGGGTGGGTTTCACCGAGCTGGGTGACTCCACGCGGGGGTGGATTCACAAGTCCGGCAACGAGGGCTTCATCAAGCTCATTGAAGACAGCAAAACAGGCATTCTGGTGGGTGCCACCTCAATGGGGCCCACCGGCGGGGAGGTGCTGTCGGCGCTCGCCCTGGCGGTGCACGCACGCATTCCGGTGTCCACGCTGAAAACCATGATCTACGCCTACCCCACGTTCCACCGGGCCATTCCGGAGGCCCTCGCCGCCTTGAAGCAGCCCTCCCGCCATTGAGAGCGGAGACGACGGCGGCTTGCACCTGTGTATCCGGGTCCCGGATATCCGGCCCCTCGTTTTGGGTTGCTTGTCAGCTGCCCGTCTCATCGAAGTTGGACCCTCGAGGTCCCAGACGGTGGCAGAATGGCCCACCCGTGGTGAGACGAAGTTGCTGCAGTTGCCTCATTCCAGGGGACCGAAACCTCGAATCCAACCGGTCATGGACCAGCTGCAAGCACGCCGCGCATTCCCTTATAAAGCAAGGCTCACCGGTACTCGCGGCACGGCCTTTGCCCCGCGTGATGGGACTACCTTTGGAGAGCGCCAAGTCCTTCGACTGGTCCCAATTTCATGGTTGGCCATTCGGCTTCAACCATGGAGCACACCACTGTGCCGCGGACGGCGCCGTTTTCGAAGCTCGTGTGTTGGATGACATCGAGGGGGGTGAGGAGAAAGTAGTCCGCACCACAACAATGAAATGTCCATGTTCCCCGGACCGAGCCGGACAGAGCACCTCCGTGTCGCCGGAGCTGTCAACGTGACTACAGGAGTCCTGCCTGATGCGCGAGTACTGCCGCCTGCACTCGGCGCTCCACACCAAGTCGCTGCAAGACATCGCTGACATAACCTTTGACGGTTGCTTCCGACAGGAACAGTCCGCGCGCGATCCCGGCATTGTCCTCGCCGCGTGCGATGCCCAGGAGGATGTCCCGTTGGCGTTGCGTGAGCCGGCTGACGGAACGATGTGCTTCGACCTGTCGAGCCATCGGCCCGGCCGCATTCTCCATCAACCAGCGCGCGACGACCGGGGAGAGCGCGGCGCCACCTGCATGCACCGTGTGCACGGCTTTGATCAGGTCTTCCGGGGCGCTGGCCTTGGTCACGTATCCGTCCACTGACGCCTCGACAGCCCGTCGCAAATACTCCGCGTCGGCGAAGGTCGTCAAGACGACGAGACGGGCAGTGACTCCAGCCGCCCGAAGGTCGGTGATCGCGTCCAGCCCTGAGCGCCCAGGCATCCGCACGTCCATCAGAACGACATCGCACCTGGCTCCTTGGACAGCGGGGACGACCCCGAGACCGTCGCCGTGCTCGAGGACGACCCGAATTCGAGAATCGTTCTGCAGGATCGTTCGCAGCCCTGCCCGGATCAAGGGTTCATCGTCGATCAGAGCAACGCGAATCGGCCCCTCCGCGTCCTCCTGTGTGATGGCAGGCATCACGGCGCGGGGATGATCGTCGTTGAGCTGACCTGGCCGTGCGCGAAACACACCTCATACACCTCGGTACGTTCAAAGGGGCTGAAGGTCGACTCGTAGTGCCGGCAGGTCCCCGACCCGAGCTGTCGTGGCGGCGACTCCATTTCCACAACCGGCAGTCGTGAGTGCGCAACGCTCTCAGGCAGGCCGATGCTGACCGCGGAGAAATCCGCTGGAGAAATGACGGATAGCGCCGCCTGACCGAGCACGGCTCCCACGGGAAGCACAATCATGAGTGAGGCTGTCGCCAAGGGAAGAGCTATCAGCATCCGACGTGTGCGACGACGACGACGTACAAACAGGCGGCGGGCCTCCTCGACCCCGGTGGGCGAGTGAAGTGGGACGCGGGCATGAACGAGCCACCCATCACCGCGGGGTCCGGTGTTCAGCGATCCACCGAGATCCTCGACTTGAATGGCAAGACCCTGCAGGCCCCGGCCGCTTCCCATCGTCGTAGCGGGCTGTTCGGCAGCGGCTTCGTTCTCCACGTCGATGACGATTTCGTCATGTTCGGTTCGGGCTCGAATCAGGATCGGGGATCCGGGTGCGTGGCGCAGCGCGTTGGTGCATCCCTCGCGCACGACCGCGAGGGATACGTCGCCGGCCAGAGATGAGGGCGCCGATCCCATTGTCGGGTCTTCGTTGATCCGAAAATCGATTTGCACCGAAGCACCCGCCCGGCGGATCGCGTCGACGATGTCCTCGATGCCCTCTTTGAGTCCGGCACCTTGCTTCTTGACGCTAAGCCCCGTGACCGATCGGTTCAACGATTCCACGCATTCGGAAATCGAGGCACGTAACTGTTCAAGACCAGATGTGAGTTCCTCTCCGGCGCGGGTGCGCAGGACAGCGGCCTCGATCGCGGCAAGTGTGAGGCGGTGGCCAAGGTCGTCATGGATCGTGCGGGCGAGCTCGGCGGCGTGTTCGAGGCGGATGCGCTGTTCGGTCTCAGCTGCTCGTGACTCCTTCTGAGCCGCGAGCTCCCACCCGAGTTCCGCCTCGCGTCGATGCAACAAAAGAAGACGCCCCGTGAGCACGGCGGCAACGAGGACGGGAAGAAGGATTGCGCCCCAGGCAAAGATGTCGGTCATGCTCTCCATTATCCGACCTCCACGGCCTGCGCACACCCCGCCATTCGGCGGGTTTTCGGCCCTGCTTTGACGGGCTGAACGGCCCTGCCGCACCATGCAGACACGCTCCTACAGTGGAATGCATGAACCTATTACCCTCCCCCTCCGCAGCGTGCGTGCTGCCTCGAAACAGGCGTCTTCGCAGGCCGGCACCGGCGCGTAGGCACTCAAGATCCCTCCGTCCGAGTCGGGTCGCCGCTGCCCGGCTTTCTCTCGCACTTGTGGCAGCGATCCTGATTCTGGCGGTGTCGAGCCCGCGCGCATCAGCCGAACCGCCAGAGGATGTTCAGGCATGGCTGGACGAAGTGAGCGCCAGCGGGGTTCCTGCGATGGCTGTCGTGGTCACCCGCGGTGACCACGTGGAAGTGGAAACAGGAGCGGGGCAGGTTGACGGTCACCCGGTCGATGAACACACCCCGTTCCGTATCGCGTCACTGTCGAAGTCGTTCACCGCTACCGCTGTCATGCAACTCGTTGCGGACAAACGCGTGGACCTCGATTCCCCCGCGGCTCAGTATTTACCAGGCCTGCGGCTCAACGATGGGCGCACCGAAAGCATCACAGTTCGAGAGCTTCTCAACCAGTCCAGTGGGCTCACTGACGCGAGCTTGGGTTTCAATCAGTACGCTGACGGGCCGAGGTCACCACGCGAAGCCGGTGTCCTCCTGTCTCGCAGCAGCTTGGACTTTAACCCTGGGTCAGACTGGGCCTATTCGAATCCCAACTATTGGATATGCGCGTGGCTCATCGAAGAAGTTACAGGCATGGACCTGGGGACCTACCTGCACCAAAGGGTCTTGGGCCCGCTGGGCATGGAAGAGACCACAAGTGCAACCACCAGCGCCCAAGTCCGAGGCGTCCATGGAAACGCGTACGTCTACGGGCTGCCGATCCAGGTCGATGCGCCCGATTTCATGGTTGCCGGTGCCGGGGGCATGACCTCCACCGCCCACGACATGGGCATTTGGCTTCGGTTTCAGCACGGCACACTGTCAGGTGGCGAAGCGGTCCTCTCAACGAAGATGCGAGATGAGATGCACCGCCGTCAAGCCCCCGAAGACGGTCTGTACGCACTGGGCTGGTGGAGCGGCCCACCGGCAGATGGCGGTGTCGAGCGGGTCTCGCATTCCGGAGTGGGAGCCGGCACCAGTGCCTATCAGGGGCTCTTTCCCGATGAGGTCGGCGTAGCAGTCCTACAAGCGAGCGCTGCCCCGGAAGCATACGACGTCGCAGCCGCCCTGTATGAATGGTCCTCGACAGGAAAGCTCGAAGGTGTGCCGTCAGCACCGGGCGCGGGCCGCGACATCATCATCACCCTCATCACCCTCGCTCTTCTCGCCCTGTGCGCGCGAGGGATCTCGCGGAGTCGGCGCTGGGCGACGGGTGCCAGGAAGACCCGTGCTGCCATCGCGCTCGGGTCCAGTGCCACCATAGCCACGGTGATGTTCACCATTCCTCTCTGGGGCTCCACCCTGCTGGGACGCACGGCGGCATGGCCTGTTCTGTTCGCAGGAGCACCGATCCCAGTCATTGCCATATTCGTGGTTGCAGTCGGCCTTTGCCTGCTGACCATCGTTCGCCTAGCCCACCTGCTCCAGGATGCTGCAGTGCATCACCGGAGAACCAGGCTGACGCTGGATTAGGGGTCAGCCGATTGCCTGTCTTTAAATTCATTTCGACGATTCTTGTGATTTGACTAGTCCCCTGTGTGACGGTTCCTGTCCGGGCCGGGCATTTGGGTGCGCCTGACGGCAAAAATACATCCAGATTTGCCGATTGAACGCCTAACCCCCATCGAAACAGATCAGCTATGCAGCCAATGCCGGGTTCGAGACACCGTCACGGCAGCAGCGTGTTCACGCCGACCCTCACACACCCAGATAAGCTGGCAAGTCCCGCCACGGATTACCCGCCCCATACCGGCGCAGAGGGCCTCGAAGGCACCGATTGCGCAGATCCACTCATTGGTCCACTTTTGTTGAGACAGGACATCAGCTCCCCAGTCGGAGCGGTGTCCAGCCGCCCGTGCCGATTTGTGAGCGGGTGCCGAACCTGCCCTTCAGAATTGCATAGTGATGCAGGTTTCCGGCGCCGTCACGGGCCAGGACGCCCCAGGCGTTGGTTCCCAGGTGGTTGGAAATCCCGGACAGGTGGGTCATGCCGTTCCAGCCGGTGCCAATCACTTTGCGTGACTCACCCACGAAACCGCCAGTTCCTGTGCCCCGGTAAAGCAACAGTTGACCGGCTGAATTGCGGGCCGCAAGATCAGTCCGGCCGTCGCCGTCGAAATCCACTGCCACGATGGTCAGCGGGCCCCAGCCGGTGCCAATCCGGGTGCGGGCCAGCCACCCTTTTCCATTGGCGGAGGGGTAGTGGAAAAGTTCGCCGGTTGCGCGGTGCTTTGCCACGATGCCGGGATATTTGTCGCCACTGCGCCATTTGGTGGCGATCATGTCGTAGGGGCCCCACCCCGTGCCGATGCGCACCGTCGCAGCAAGGGTGCCGTTTGACTGCCCGTAGCTGGCAGTGAGCCGACCGTCTTTCCACTTGGCAATGATGTCCTGGCGGCCGTCAGCATTGAAGTCAACGATGTCCAGCTGTTGCACGCCGCCCCATCCGGCCGAGATGAATCGCCGCTGCCACAAGTCCCCACCCTTGGCGGAACCGTAAACGAAGAGGTTTCCTGCCGGGTCGACGGCGGCCACGTCGCCATTGTTGGCCACGGGAACCGGGGCGGGTTTCGGTTGCACGGCCCGCGACGCCGCATAGCCGGCCAAATTGGCCACCACAACGCTCATCCCGCTCCAGCCGGATTTTGTGGTTTTGACCTGCCCGATGCCGATGTCGGTGGCACGCTTGTCCAGCAACGCGGCACGGTGGGCTGGGGAACCCATCCACCAGTCAACTATTTGCTGGGGCGTGGTGTTGATGCCGATGATCTCCGAGTACATGTCCGCGCCGTGTGGCAAAATTGAGCGCCCGGCATCGGCCCTGTGGATTTTGTTCATGTCCAGGGTGCCGTTGTTGATCCGTGTGTTCACGGTCGCGGCCCACTGTTGGGACCCGGTGGCTATGGTCTTGTTCCACACCAGCGGCCCGGCGCCGTTGGCGGCCCGTTGGCGGTTTGCCAAGATAAGGACCTGAACAAGGAAGGCATTGCCCGGGGCAGGTGCGGCAAAGGCTTTCGCCGCAGGAAGCGGTGCTTTCGGGCTGACACTTGCAGGCGTCGAGGGCGCAGGGGTCTCGGCAGGTGCCGTGGTGACGGGAGCAGGCACCGACGGAACGGGCGGTGCCGTCGTTGAAGGCGCAGGTGCCGACGTGGCTGGCGCAGGCACTGTCGGAACAGCAGGCGCCGACGTGGCAGGAGCAGGCGCGGTGGTGACAGGAGCAGACTCCGTCGGCACGGGAGGCGACGACGTGGCAGGCGCAGGTGACTCGGCAGCAGGCGTTGATGTGGCCGGGGCGGGCTCCACTGGAACTGCAGGAGCCGACGCGGCAGGAACCGAGGGCACTGAAGTGGCCGTCGTGGCAGGCGCAGACTCCACCGTCTTCGCTGTGTCGGGGCTGGCGGGGGCCGCCAGAACAGGGCCGGCTCCCGAGACCAAAAGAACCGCAGTGAGGGTCAGCGCCGCGAAGCGGCGGGAAATTCTTCGCATATTTAGTGCCTCGCGTTTTTGTCGGTCCCCACGGGTCCGGGCAGCCCTCTCATATTAGCCATCAACAGCGCCAGACTGTGCTTTAACAGGGTCGTGCTTTATAAACGCCAGGCGCTAGGCCATCAAAATCGCCTTGCGCACGGCGGCGCTGAGCTGCATGCCGCGGCCGGCCGTGCCGCCCTCCTCATTCCATGCCGGGACGTAGCCAAAGCCGACCCCGTACAGGGGGTCCGCAAATCCCAAAGATGCGTTGGCGCCGTCGTGCCCGAAAGCCTGTGCGCTGCCAAAGTCCATGCGCGGGTTGGCCTTCATGAACGTGACGGCAAATGAGCTGATCTCGCAGAACACCCGGTCCAGGCCCCACACCTGTTCCTGGCTCATGAGCGCAATGGTTTCCGGGGTCAGGAACGGCGGCAGGCCGTCAATTCCGGTAAGGGCGCCGGCATACACGCGGGCCAGCCCGTCGGCCGAGCCCACACCGGCGCCACTGCAGCTGCCGGCGGCGCGGACGCTGCGAATGTTGGGCAGGCCCAGCAGATTGCCGGCCTGGACATTTCCGGCCACCCCGGCAATGGAGTGCGGGTCGAAGAACGCCGGGGCGGGCTGCTCGTCGAACAGGACGGGGCGGAAGCGCGACTCCTCTGATTCGGGCAGCCCCAGGAACATGTCCGCCGCGTACGGCGCCCGGATGCGGCGGTCGTAGACGTCCTGCAACCGTTCCCCGGTGACGCGGCGGCACAGCTCCTCCAGGAAGACACCCATGGTGAGCGCGTGGTAGCCGAACGTTCCGCTGTCCGGGCGCCACATGGGAGCCATCGAGGCCAGCCGGTCGGCGACTGCGGGGAGGTCGTTGTAGTCCTCCATGGCAAAACCACCCTGCACACCCACCAGTCCTGCCTGGTGGGACAGCAGCTGGCGGACCGTCACGGCACCCTTGCCGGCTTGCGCGAACTCGGGCCAGTACGTGGCAACTGTCGCGTCCAGGTCGACCAAGCCGTCCTGCACCAACAGGCTGAAGGCAAGCGCAGACACGCCCTTGGAGCAGGAAAATACGCCCGTCAGCGAATCGGCGGCGGAGTCCGGCCCGCCCGCCAGGTCAACCACCCGGGTGCCCCCAAGGTAAACCGCCACCTGCGCGCTGTAGCGGGGGTGGGCGTCGAGCATGGAATCAAAGAGCTCCCGGACCCCGGCGAACTGTTCGGTGGCAAGGCCCTGGGATGCGCCGGCGGCCGGCAGCTGTGTGGATGTCATGGAACCACTCTAGGGAATGCCGGGCGGCACAGAAACCGGCAGCACTCCCCGCCTCATGCGCCACCCGCAAGGGCTGCCCCACTAGACTGGAAATTCAGCCTCCCCGCCACCCGTTTCCGGAAGGTTACTGCACATGCATGACAAACACGGCCTGATCGAAAACCGGCTCAAGCGAGTCCTGGTCGAGCGGATCATCCCGGCCATCCACACACCGCTGGCCCCGCTGGAACTGACGGCGTGGCATGTGGACGGCGGTCAGGGCGAGCCGGTTCCGCCCTCAGTTGCCCTGCCCTCGCTGGGGACGGACGGCGGCTCCCGCCAGGAAACGGACACGGACGACGACGGCGCACACGCAGGCGGGCCGCTCACCAACGGTGCCGACTACCAGCCGTTCTCGGTGGGCCAGCCATGGGGGCCGGCATGGGGCACGAGCTGGATTCACCTCACGGGCACGGTGCCGCCCGAGGCCAGCGGCCACGAGGTTGAACTCGTGGTGGACCTGGGCTTCAGCCAGTCGTGGCCGGGTTTCCAGGCCGAGGGGCTCGTGTACCGGCCGGACGGGCGCACCGTCAAGGCGCTGAACCCGTTCAACACCTGGGTGCCCGTGGCCGGCAACGCCCAGGACGGCACGGCGACAGGCGGGGAGACCGTGGACCTTTATGTTGAGGCCGCCGCCAACCCCTTCGTGTTCACCGACAACCCCTTCATCCCCACCCAGCTGGGCGAGAAGTCCACGGCCGGGGACGCCCCGCGCTACACAATGGCCCGGGCGGACATCAATGTTTTTAACACAGACGTGTGGGAACTGGTGCAGGATCTCGAAGTCCTCGACCAGCTCCAAGCCGAGCTTGATTTGGGCAACCCGCGCCGTTGGGACATCCTGTATGCGCTGGAACGCGCGCTCGACGCCGTGTCCCTGAACGACATTCCCGGCACGGCCGCCGCCGCCCGCGCGCAGCTGGCCGAGGTGCTGGCGCAGCCGGCCAACGCCAGTGCACACCAGATCACGGCAATCGGGCACGCACACATCGATTCGGCCTGGCTGTGGCCCGTTCGCGAGACCGTGCGCAAGGTGGCCCGGACGACGTCGAATGTGGTGAATCTGCTGGCGGAAAACCCCGAGTTTCAGTTCGCCATGTCGTCGGCCCAGCAGTACGAATGGCTGAAAGAACACCGTCCGGAGGTGTTCGCCAAGGTGAAGGCCGCAGTGGCGGAGGGGCGGCTCATCCCGGTGGGCGGCATGTGGGTGGAGTCTGACACAAACATGGTCGGCTCGGAGGCGATGGCGCGCCAGTTCACGTACGGGCAGCGATTCTTCCGGGAGAACTTCGGCATCGAGTGCCAGGAAGTGTGGCTGCCGGACTCCTTCGGCTACTCCGCCGCGCTGCCGCAAATTGTGAAGCAGGCAGGCGCCAAATGGTTCCTGACGCAGAAGATCTCCTGGAACACCGTCAACAAGTTCCCGCACCACACCTTTAATTGGGAGGGGATCGACGGCACCCGCGTGTTCACGCATTTCCCGCCCGCGGACACCTACAATTCCCAACTCTCCGGCCAGGAGCTGGCGCACGCCGTGAGCAACTTCCGGGACAAGGGGGCAGCCAAGAACTCGCTGGTGCCTTTTGGCTGGGGCGACGGCGGCGGCGGACCCACCCGTGAAATGCTGGCCCGGGCGAAGCGCACCCGCGACCTTGAAGGCTCCCCGCAGGTCACGATCCAAAGCCCGGCCGAGTTCTTCACCGCGGCCCAGGCCGAATACCCCAACGCCCCCGTGTGGAAGGGCGAGCTGTACCTGGAGCTGCACCGCGGCACCTACACCTCCCAGGCACTGACGAAGCAAGGGAACCGTCGCAGCGAACACCTGCTCCGCGAGGCCGAGCTGTGGAGCGCCACGGCCGCCGCACGCGGGCTCATCGACTACCCGTACGAGGAGCTCGACAGGATCTGGAAGCTCGTTCTGCTCAACCAGTTCCACGACATTCTGCCCGGATCCTCGATCGCCTGGGTGCACCGCGAAGCTGCGGAGCAATATGCCAAGATTGCCGATGACCTGCAGGAAATCATCGGCACGGCCACGGTCGCACTGGCACCGTCTCTCGAGACCGCTGACCGGCAAATTGAGGAATCCACTCACTTCAATGCCTCCCCCTACCCCCGCCGCGGCATCGCCCCGCTGAGTGCGGGTGTCCCGGAACCCGCCACGACGCAGGTGACGGTTGAGCGCGACGGGGGCGACAACGGAGAAATAGTCGTGCGCAATGGGCTCATCACCGTGCGCTTCGGCGCGGACGGCGTCATCAGCTCCATCGTGGACGTGGCCGCCAACCGCGAGCTCGTTCCGGAAGGCCAGGGCGCCAACCTGCTGCAGCTGCACGCCGACTTCCCGAACATGTGGGATGCGTGGGACATTGACGAGTTTTACAAAAACACGGTCACGGACCTCCGCGAGCTCGATTCGATGGAAGCCACGATAGGGTCGAGCCAAGCCGAGATCGCCATCAAACGCAGCTTCCGCAAGTCACACATCACCCAGCGCGTGCGGATTGCCCCGGATTCGAAGGTCATCACGGTTTACAACGACGTCGATTGGCACGAGCAGGAGACGCTTTTGAAGGCAGCGTTCCCGCTCGACGTGCACGCGGACCACGCCCGCTTCGAGACGCAGTACGGCCACATTCAGCGCGCCACGCATGAAAACACCTCGTGGGACAACGCCCGTTTTGAGGTGTGTGCGCACCGCTGGGTGCATGTCGGCGAGCCCGGCTTTGGCGCCGCTGTCATCAACGATTCCACGTACGGGCATGACGTTTCCCGCCATCCCGGGAGCAAGGGTTCCAGCTTCACCACGGTGCGACTGTCACTGCTGCGCGGGCCGCGCTTCCCCGATCCGGAGACGGATCAGGGCCCGCATTCCTTCACTTACGGGCTCGTGGTGGGCGCCGGCGTGCAGGACGCGGTGGCCGCCGGCTATGCCATCAACCTGCCGTGGCACGGCACGAGCGCTGATGGCGCCGACGTCGAACCGCTGATCAGCACCGACTCCCCCGCGGCGCTCATTGAGGCCGTGAAGCTGGCTGATGACCGCAGCGGCGACGTCATTGTGCGCCTGTACGAGCCGCTCGGTACTCGGGCCCAGGTGACACTGTCGGCGTCGTTCCCGGTGATTTCCGTGGTGGAGAACAACCTCCTCGAGCAGCCGTACGACGCCGGATCCGTCACCGTGGGTGCCCCGGACGGTGCCGGATCCGTCGGCAGCGCCGACAGCACCGGACCGATTCAACTTGCCCTGCGCCCGTTCCAGATTCTGACCCTGCGGTTGCGGAAAGGCGCTCAATAAACCGCTGCCGGCCGGCGGGGCCCGGCGGGCAACGGGGCGGCGCAGTCCAGGGCCGACCCTAGCCGCCGTGCGTACTGCGGAGTAGGCTCGCATCAATCGAGCTATGCACCGGATCCGCAAGCCGGCAGTGTCCGCGCCGGCGGAAATGAGGAAGCCATGTCCCCGACCGTCGGCGAGCATGTCACTGCTGAAGACGCCAGAACCGCTGCCGAAGCTGCCCGGGAAACAGCCTGGGTGCGTCCAAGCTTCGCCAAGGGCCTGTATCTGGGCAATTTTGACGTTGACCTGATCCACCCCCACCCGCAATCTTCCGCCGGCGACATGGAGCGGGGCGAAGCGTTCCTGGACAAGGTCGAGGCGTATGCCAGGACCCTGGACGGTGCGCGGATCGAGCGGGAAGCAAAAATCCCGGACGAGTATTTGGCCGGATTGGCCGAGCTGGGCGTGTTCGGCATGAAGATTCCCGTCGAATATGGCGGTCTTGGCCTGAACCTGAGCTACTACGGCAGGGCGCTGGCCATCCTTGGCAGTGTCCACCCAGCCTTTGGTGCCCTGGTGTCAGCCCACCAATCGATTGGCGTGCCGGAGCCGGTGAAAGTATTTGGCACAGCCGAGCAAAAACAAAAGTATCTTCCCCGCTGCGCCGCAGGGGCTGTCACGGCATTCCTGCTGACGGAACCGGATGTGGGTTCCGACCCTGCCCGCATGGGTTGCCTGGCGGTGCCCTCTGAGGACGGCTCGGAGTACATTTTGGACGGCGTGAAGCTGTGGACCACCAACGGCGTCATTGCCGAACTGGTGGTGGTCATGGCGCTTGTCCCGTCCCGCGGGCCGGACGCGGCCGGCCGCAAGACCGGCGGAATCACAGCCTTTGTGGTCGAGGCGGATTCCCCGGGCATCACGGTTGAACACCGAAATGAATTCATGGGGCTGCGCGGCATTGAAAACGGTGTGACGCGCTTCCACCAGGTGCGCGTACCGGCCGAAAACCGCTTGGGGCGTGAGGGCCAGGGTCTGAAGATCGCACTGACAACGCTGAACACCGGGAGGCTCTCCATCCCGGCCATGGCGGCCGGCGCCGCAAAATGGTCGCTGAAGATTGCCCGCGAATGGTCGGTCGCGCGCACCCAATGGGGCCTGCCAGTGGGGCAGCACGAGGCCGTGGGCAAGAAACTGGCATTCATGGCCGCCACCACTTTCGCCCTGGAAGCGGTGTTTGAGCTGTCAGCCGCACTGGCCGACGCCGGCATGAAGGATGTGCGCATCGAGGCCGCCCTGGCCAAATTGTGGTCCTCGGAGTTCTCCTACAAATGTGCCGATGAACTCGTCCAGATCCGCGGCGGCCGCGGCTATGAAACAGCAGCCTCCCTTGCCGCCCGCGGTGAACGCGCCGTTCCTGCCGAACAACTGCTGCGGGACCTGCGCATCAACAGAATTTTCGAGGGTTCCACCGAGATCATGCACCTGCTCATTGCCCGCGAAGCCGTGGATGCGCACCTGGCAGCTGCCGGCGATCTGGCTTCGACCACGGCCACCCTGGCGGAAAAGGGCAAGGCAGCCATGGGTGCCAGCGGCTTTTACGCCAAGTGGCTCCCGCAGCTTGTAGTCGGCAAGGGCCTGGACCCGCGGTCATACAACGACTTTGGCCCGCTCGCCAAGCATCTGCGCTTTGTGGAGCGTGAGTCGCGGAAGCTGGCCCGCCAAACGTTTTATGCCATGGGCAGGTGGCAGGGAAAGCTTGAATACAAGCAGGCATTTTTAGGCCGGATAGTGGATATCGGCGCCGAACTCTTCGCCATTTCCGCCTGCTGCGCACGGGTGGAAATGCTCCGGCTCAAGGACCCCAACCAGGGCCGTTCGGCACTGAAGCTGGCGGACGCCTTTGCCTGGCAGTCGCGGCTCCGCGTGGAAGCGTTGTTCAGCGAGCTCTGGCACAACACCGACGACGCAGACAAGTCACTGGCCGAGGAACTGCTGGCCGGTAAATTCAGCTGGCTGGAAGAGGGCGTGCTTGACCCGTCGGAAGGCACCGGCCCCTGGATCGCCGATGCCTCCCCCGGCCCGTCCGTCCATGAAAACCAGCACAGGAAATACCGCTGACCGCCCGCCACGCGCAGAAAACCCCCGTAGCATGATCGCTGCGGGGGTTTTCTGTGCTTGGCGGGTGTCTAGCCGTCGGTCTTGACGATGTACACGTCGCACGGAGCGTTGTGTGACACGGCGTTGGCAACCGAGCCCAACACACGCTTGAGTCCCTGCATGCGGACGTTGCCCACAACGATCAGTTCGGCCTTGGGCTTGGCGGCCTCGTCGAGCAGGACGTCGGCGGGCTTGCCCAGTGCCGAGGAGTATTCGGTCTTGACGCCGCTGATCTTCAGCTCTTCCGCGACACGCTGGGCAACACGCTCTGCCTCATCCGCCGTGGAGAGGAACCACTCGTCATTGCCGATGGCAACCTTTTCGGTCTTGTCCTCGCCAAACGCCGTCACGACGCGCAGCGTGCGGCCCGTGGCCTTGGCCAGTTCAGCTGCCACGCGGGCAGCCTTCATGGACGTTGTGTTGCCGTCTACGCCGACAATGATGATTCCAGCCATTTGTTTCATCCTTTGGTTGCTTCGAAACACCGGCGCATTTAGGCGCCAGCACCACTCTTGTCCCCCACTTTAGCCACAAAACCGGGCATTTTGGCGTTAACGTGCGCGAACTTACGTTACTGTTACGTCGGCACCGTGACGTCGGCCAAAATTTCCAGCACGTGGCGGTAGTCCTCCCCCGTGGCCCGGGTCATGCCCAACTCGCAGGTCCTGTTGCACGAGGCATGCGCGACGGCGCCCATCGCCACTACATCGGCGGCCTGTGCCTCCGTGGCCGAGGCTGTGAGTTCCGGATGCAGCATGCCGCGGTCGCCGGCAAAGCCGCAGCAGCCCCAATTGTCGGGCACCTGCACCGAGTCCGCCGCCGCTTCGGCCAGCTGCACCAGCGCAGGGTTCAGGCCCAGGCGCACGGATGAACAGGTGGGATGCAGTGCCAGGGATTCCAGCCGGGTCCACCCGCCGCCCAGCAGTGGCAGCAGCCGCTCGGCCGTGAACGCAACGGCATCCACCACCCGCAGCGGCTTCTGCCCCGGCGCCAGCTCCTCACTTTCAATCGTGTGCAGCAGCCCCTCGGTGCAGCTGGACGCGTCGCAAATGATCTCCAGCTCCCCGTCCCGCGTGGCCGCCCGCAGCACGGCAAGCGTCCGCGCGTGCATCTCGGCCAGCCCGGCCGCCATCCCCTTGGACGACCACGGCGTCCCGCAACACGCACTGTCGATGCCCTCCGGAACCAGCAGCTCCACCCCCGCCGCAGCGCACAGCTGCTCGAAACTGGCCTGCACGCCCGCCGACCCCGCCTCGGCCGGGCCAAACATGACGTTCACGCAGGCGGGGAAATACACGGCTGCCGGATCCCCGGCAGGTGCCGGCCGCCGTCGCCCCTTCCCTCCCCCGGGAAGTTCAGACGAATACAGCGGCAGGGTGTCCGCGCCAAGCACCTTGCGCCCCAGCTTGTTGGCGGGCTGCACGACGGCGGACGGCACCTTCGCAGCCGCGCCCAGTGCCAGCCCGGCACCCTTCGTGACGGCGCCCCAGTGCTTGGCGGCCGTGCCCCAGACACCGTTTTCAACGGCGCCGGCAGCCTCGGCGCGCAGGCGCTTGACCATGGTGCCGGTGTTGATGTCAACGGGGCAGGCGGTTTGGCACATGCCGTCAACGGCGCAGGTGTCCACGCCCGCGTAGTCATAATCGGCGGCGAGTGCGTCGGCCAGCTCCGTGTTCCCGTCCCGGCGGGCGGCCTCCATGTCCCGCAATGTCACAATGCGCTGGCGCGGAGTCAGCGTCAGGTTCTTGCTGGGACACACGGGCTCGCAGTAGCCGCAGGAGACGCAGCGGTCCACCTCGGGATCAACGGCCGGCGGGGCGGCTTTTATATGGCGCAGGTGTGCCACGGGGTCGTCGTCGAGGAGCACGCCGGGGTTCAGCATGCCCCGGGGGTCGCAGAGTGTCTTGATCCGGCGCATGACCTCGTACAGTTCGTCGCCGTACTGGCGGCGCACGAACGGCGCCATGACGCGGCCGGTGCCGTGTTCGGCCTTGAGCGATCCACCCTCGCCGAGCACCACATCCACCATGTCCTCGGTGAATGCGGCGTAGCGGTCAAGCTCGTCCGTGCTTTCAAACTTGTCGGTGAGCATGAAGTGGATGTTGCCGTCCTTGGCGTGGCCAAAGATCACCGAGTTCTCGTAGTTGTACTTCTCAAACAACGTCCCAAGCGCCAGGCAGGTGCGGCCCAGCACGGGCACCGGCACCACGACGTCCTCCAGCAACGCCGTGGTTCCTTGCGGATGGGCGCCGGCCACCGATGTGTACAGCCCCTTGCGCAGGTGCCATAGCTCGGCGCGGATCTTCGCGTCGGAGCTGAACGCCGCCGGCCCGTCGAGCCCCAGGGTCCCGGCGAGCGCCACGGCCTTTGCGTTGAGCCCGGCAAGTTCCTCCGGGTTGCCGCTCTGGTATTCCACGAGCAGGGCCGCGTGCTGGTCCACGTTCAAATCCCGCACGACGCCGGGCACCTGGGTCAGCCCCTGTCCCACCTTCAGCGACAGCGAGTCCATGAGTTCAACCGTGGCTGCGCCGCTGTCCACCAGTGCCGGCAGGGCGGTGTTGGCTGCCTCGAGATTCTTAAAGACGAGCAGGCCGGACGTGGCGTGGGCCAGCCGCGGCACGGTCTTGAAGACGGCTTCCGCCACAAAGCCCAGGGTGCCCTCGCTGCCCACGACCAGGTGCGCCAGGATGTCGACGGGGTCGGTGAAATCAAGGAGTGAGTTCAGGCCGTAGCCCATGGTGTTTTTCATGGCGAACTGGCGTTCAATGATGGCACGGGACTTTGGATTGCTGCGCACGCGTTCGGCAAGTTCGCCCAGGCCCTTGTGGAGTCGGGGTTCCAGCGAGCGCAGGCGTGCCGAGGCGTCTGGGGCGCCCGTGTCGATGACGGTGCCGCTGGGCAGCACGAGGGTCAGCGATTCGAGCGTCTGGTAGGCGTTGTCAATGGTGCCGCAGGCCATGCCCGAGGAGTTGTTGGCGACCACGCCCCCGATGGTGCAGGCGGCCTCGCTGGCGGGGTCGGGCCCGAATTTGCGCCCGTACCGCAACAGCCGGGCGTTGAGGTCCCGCACCGTAACCCCCGGCTGCACGCGGACCCGGGTGCCGCCGTCGAGCACGTCAATGGCCCGGAAATTCTTGCGCACATCCACCAGCAAGCCGCCACTGACGGCCTGACCACTCAAACTTGTTCCGCCCGACCGCAGGGTCAGCGGCAGCCCGCGGGCGGCGCTGACCACCATCAATTTGGCCACTTCAGCAGCATTTTCCGGGACGGCCACGGCTTGCGGAACCAGGAAAAAGTGGGAGGCGTCGTGCGCGTTGGCGTGGCGGTCAAGCGCCCCCGTGCGGGTTTGTTCCGGCGTTCCCATGGCGGCCGCGACCTCCCGCAGCAGCTCTCCATTTAACGCTGCCGCATTCCCGTCCATTACACCTGTCTGCACCGACATTGCTGCCCCTCTGATCATTCACGCGTCTGCCTTCATGCATTCGCAGTGCCTCAAGTTCACCGCATCGAGTCCCGTGCCACAAATTTCCGGCACCAAATTCCAGTCATCACTTACCAGGCATCGGGCCACTGCGGCCTGCGACCGGCCCGGCAGCCATGGACTCTCACGCATTGCGCCACACTTTCGGGCATCTCCCATTCCCCCGACGACTTGCCCCTATGCTATTCCCAACAGCCACGAGCAATGGGAGTCCCATGACAATCTCCACAGCAGACATCTATGACGAGCGCGGACCCGAACTGGCCTCGGTGTCGGTGCAGTTTCGGGATTTTGGTGCTGTCGCCGCTTTCAGTGGGCCCGCCCGCACCGTCCAGTGCCTGGAGGACAACGCACTGCTGAAGGCCACGCTGTCGACTCCCGGCCACGGGGCTGTGCTGGTTGTCGACGGCGGGGGATCACTTCGCACCGCGCTGATGGGCGACATGATCGCGCAGTCGGCCGTGGACAACGGCTGGTCCGGAGTCATCATCCAGGGCGCCATCCGTGACAGCGTCAGGATGGCAACCATGGCACTTGGAGTCAAGGCGCTGGGCACCAACCCCGCCAAGAGCAGCAAAAACGGTGCGGGCAGCGCCGATGTTCCTGTCCAGCTGGGTGAGGTCACCATCCACCCGGGTGCCATGATCTATGCCGACGCGGACGGAATTCTGGTGGCACCCGCACAAAGGTAGCGCCCGGTTTGCCGGGAGCTCCGGAGCTCCGGGCTGCCCGCAGCGCGGGAGCGCCGTGAAGTGCGGGAGCTCCGATTCCTTTTTTGGCACAGTCGTGCCTGAAAGTGCTTCGCCGGGCTCCCCGAACTTGCCGAAGGGATTCGCGACCCCGCGGAGGGTTCAAGCCTTGAAGTTGGCCGGCCCCCGCAACGGTTCCAATTGCGCCTTCTTTTCCGCGGAAAGCCGCACCAGGGTGCCGCTGGGTTCGTGGAAGAACGCGAGCACCGTTTCAGCTATGACACATTTGACGTCCGTGACGGGATCGAAAATGCCGTAGGCGACGGTAAAGCTGGCCCCCTTCACCGCACTGACCCACACTTGAACTGTCGCAGCAATGTTGCGGTAGTTCAGCGGGGACAGGTATTTGACCCGGTGCTCCACCACCAGCGCCTGCACGTCCGCGTCAAGCTCGGAAAAGATTGGCAGCGCCACATCGATTCCGGGCAGACCTGTTCCGGCCGGCGGCCCAAAGGCGTGCACCCTGGCCTCCTCGAGAATCCGCAAGACCTCCACATTGTTGATGTGCCCATAGGCGTCCATGTCTCCCCAGCGCATGGGGACCTGAAGCGTTAGCCGCCGGTCGTCGTCGAACTTTTCCTGCACGGTCTGTTCCTGCCGGGAATTCATCATGATCCTGCTCTTTCCGCTGGCATTGCCGCCAACACCTGGGTTTGCGCCGCCTCCAGATAATGTCCGAGTTCCGCTGCAGCAAGAGCACCCTGCCCTTCGTTCCACAACGAGAAAATTTGCGCATTCTGGGTGCTGAAGGGCGCATGAAATGACGGTTCGTCGGCCATGGCATGAAAAACCAGACGCATCTCCGCTTGGATGTGCGCCATCAGCGCGTCAAGGCGTGAGCTTTGGGCCAGCGCCACCACCAGCGCGTGAAACCTTTGATTGGCCGCAGCCATCCCGGCCACTTCAAGGCGGTCGCGCGCAGCGAGCCCCTGCCGCACGGCCTCGGCCAGCGGCTGCCCATCCCCGGGGCGCCGGTCCTGGAGAAGCGCGGCAGGTTCCAGCACCCGGCGAATCCTGTACATCTCCTGCACATCGGCGAACGACGGTTTTGCCACGAACACACCCCGGTTGGGAATGCGCGTGATGATGCGTTCGGCACCAAGCGCCGCGAACGCCTCGCGCAGGGTGTTCCGTGACACTCCCAGGGCTTCGCCCAGCGACTGCTCCGACAGCTTGGCGCCCGGACGCAGCCTGCCATCCATAATGGCAGCCCGCAATTTTTGCGCCACGGCGCTTCCCGTGTGGGCGTGGGTGCCATTCGCCGCACTGTCCACAACACCCGGCAGCGGGCCTGACGACTGTGACTGCCCCGGCTCAACCACGTTCACGGGCCAGCCATTCGCGCTTCAGGATGGCGTAGTGGCGCAGCGTGATCCATTCGCCCTTGCACCAATCGGCTTCCACAAAGGTCGCTTCAAGGCGCATGCCCAGACGAGCCATCAAGGCGGCCGATTTTTCGTTCCTGTCATCGCAAATTCCTTCGACCCTGTGCCAGCCAAAATGCGTGAATGCAATTTCAAGGGCGGCCGCGCAGGCGGCGAAAGCAACCCCTCGGCCCTGGACGGCGGGGCTGAAGACAAAACCTATCTCTCCGCGCCGCCAATTGCGGGCATCCCACTTCAACAGCACCTCCCCCACAGCTTCTCGCGACGATCCATGTTCCACCGCCAGGTCCAGCCACTGCCCGGGGGTGATGAAATCCCGTTGTGAAACCATCGCCGCGACCGTCAATTCCGTGTCGGCCATCGCATGAGGCTGGTGCGGAAGATAGCGCGCGATCTCTGCGAGCGACCTGTACGCGTTCACTGCAGGAACGTCGGCCGGTGTTACGGGGCGCAGGCGTACTGCGGCCGCACGGGTTTCGGCATGGAACGGGTAGTCAGGTTGCGTGGGGACGGGAATTGTTGAAGCGTCGGAAGACATGTTCAGATCCTAGTGCGAATTCCACAGGCTGCCCCCGACAGGCGGCAGTGCGCGGGTTTCGCGCAGCTCCTCGGTGGCTGCTTCAGCGTCTTTTCGGGTCTTTCAGGGACTTTTCAGCACGGTCAGGAGGCTTGGAAGTTCTCGCGGGAAACAGTCAGGGTCGTTCGATAGCATGGCTCCATGTCTGCCGCTCCAACAACCCGCCGCCGCGTGGAACTTGTCCTGGTCCCCCTCGTTGCTGCTTTCTGCATGGCCGTCATCATTGGCACCATCGTCTTGGACCGCGATCGCGGCCAGTGTCCCTCCCCCACTTGGAACAACAACGTCACGCTCTCTTTGGCCGGCAGCGTGCTGAACAGCGCCAACGCTGCAGCGATCACGGCCTGTGCAGGGGCGGACTGCACTCCGACAGGACCGGTTTTTGCCAAAAGCGCTACCGGAAACACCCGGGTTCTCACACACCAAGACGATGGATCCTGGCTGTTGACGTTGGGGGCGCAACCGCCCAGCGCCCTCAACTTCCGGGTGTACGACCAGAATGGCAAGATCTTGGCAGCACAGTCCACGGCACTGAACTGGACGAGGGTCTCAGGCAACGAACGCTGTGGCGGCCGCATGGCTGGCATGAACGTCGTGCTCGACGTCCCCTAACGCCTCTGCCTCCATTGCTTGCGGCCGGTTCACCACAAATGCGGGGCAGCCTTGCGGGTACTGGGGAGCGCATTGTTTTCGCGCCAGTCATGCACCCACGGGGGAAGCTCAAGGTCCTGCGGCGGCAGGCCAAATTCCGCAAGCACTTCAGGCATTGGAACCGGACCGCCCTTTGCCACAAAGCGCATGCACACAGTGGATTGGGCGTATATCTCCCCGCCCACGACCATTCGCTGCTCAAAGTAGAAGCTGCGTTCATCCGTGCCGATGATCCGAGTCTCCACCGTATAGCCCTGCCAAAGCTGCAGCGACTTTCTAAATGCAATGGTTTCCGCACTGACCACGGGCTTCCACCGCCGCCGCAACATTCTCTGCCAGGCACCGCCTCGCATCATCAAGTCGATGCGCCCCAAGTCCATCAGGGAGAAATACATGCCATTGTTCAGATGGAAGGCGACATCCATGTCACTTGGCCAGACCCGCATGGGAACGCTTGATTTGCTCCACAGGCTGGCAGTGGGCCTGCGCCACGAACGAAATATATGGAAGAGGGAACGCAGAAGGAGATGCATGGCTACATGTTACCCGCGAGTAACATGCGTTGCGGGGAGTGACGCTAGCGATTGACGAAGTGGATCAAAACTCCGGCCACCCAGGTTCCTGCGGCCAATGACGCAAAGCCAAACTCTGCCAAGATCCCCAGTCCCGTAGCTTTCAACGCGGCCACCGAGGACGAAATGGCCGGCCGAACTTCCTTTTGCCTGGCAAATTCCGACAAGAACAAGCCCAGGGCAAAGCCAACGAGCAGTCCAACCACGGGGATCACGAAGAAGCCAACGACGCCCAGCACCAGGCCAATCACGACAGACCGGCCCGGAATCGATCGCCGCTTCATCACCCGCCCCGTCAGGACCGCGCTCGAGGCCATGCCCGCCGCCACAAAAAGTATCCCGATGCCAAAGATGATCCAGCCCAGCGGCGAGCCCAGTATGAGGGCCCAAACAAGCAGGCTAATGGCAATCAAGATGCTGCCCGGCAGTACGGGAACAATGATGCCGGCTGCCCCCACGACTATTGCCAGTCCGCAAATTATGGTCCAAATGATCTGTGCGTCCATCCTGCAATGGTGCCACTGATTTCGCGCCCCAGTGTCCTTGTGAAGGGTCGACGGCGGTTCTCGCGTTCCGCGAGTCACGCCGGTTGGCCGGGTGTTTGGGCCGGGCGCTTTGGCTGTTGGGTTTCGTCCAGTGGAAGTGGGCCGTTTCAGCGCTAAGAATTAGGCCACCTCGGCGCGCCTTTCGTCCATTCCGGCAGCTGGCCATTCCATGAGGGAAATTTAAGTGCCCCGGTCGATTTGATGCTGAAGGATTCTTGGTGGAGCCGCGGACCGCAGGATCCGCCCGCGGTGCACGGTGCTTGTAGGCCTGAGTGGATGCGTCGGGATCCA
>NZ_JBQSVT010000045.1:0-30221 GCF_052376555.1 Specibacter sp. AOP5-B1-6 | reverse complement strand
CGGCCAGTCGCCGGCTATTGTGGCCAGCCGAGGGTGAGCCGCTCCGGCGGGGCAGCCGTCTGAACAAACATCGGACCATTAGAGTGGCCTTATGGCTGTAACTGACGAAGCAATCACGAAAATCAAGGACATGCTCATCTCCGGCGAGCTTTCAGCCGGAGACCGGCTGCCGCCGGAGAAGGAACTCAGCGAGAAGCTGGGCCTGTCCCGCAGCTCACTCCGCGAGGCCGTCAAGGCACTGGAAATTATCCGCGTCCTGGATGTGCGGCGCGGCGACGGAACCTACGTGACAAGCCTTGAGCCCAAGCTTCTCACCGAGGCAATGTCATTCATTGTCGACCTCCACCAGGACGAAACCATCCTGGACATCTTTGCGGTCCGCCGCATACTGGAGCCCGCCGCAGCCGCCATGGCAGCCGGGCGCATTACCCCGGAGCAAACCGCCGCCCTACGCGCAACCATGGAAAACATCGACGAGTCGACGAGCGTGGAGCAGTTGGTGGAACACGACCTCATTTTCCACCAGCTCATCACAGCCGCGGCCGACAACTCCTACCTGGCCAGCGTCCTGGACGCACTCTCCAGCAGCACCGTCCGCGCCCGCATCTGGCGCGGCCTCACGCAGGAGAAGGCAGTGGACAGGACACTGTCCGAGCACGCCGCCATCGTCGACGCCCTGGAGCGCGGCGACGCCGAACTGGCCAAGGCCTTGCTGACCGTGCACATCAGCGGTGTTGAGCACTGGCTCCGCCAGGCACTGTAGCCACCCAACACCAACCGCCCGCCAAGGAAGCCAAGGAATCCATGGCAGGCGGGCTTTCCTTTTAACGAACTTGCCACGCTAACTAGTTAGGAATACTATCTAGCCATGAGTTCATCACTGGAAGAACCGTGGCCTGGCGACTGGAACCGCGCCTCCCTGGGCCTCTGCGCATTACAGGCGTTGTCGGGCGGCCCCACCTACGGCTACGCCATTATCACCGCGCTCGAGCAGGCGGGCCTGGGAACCTTCAAGGGCGGCACGCTCTACCCCTTGCTGGCCCGGTTTGAAACGGCCGGCTGGGTCGACGTTGAATGGCGCCCCGGCGAGAGCGGCCCCGGCCGCAAATACTTCTCGCTCACCCCTGCCGGCCGCACCGAACTGGATCGTCAGCGCAAACAATGGCACACCTTCACCACCAGTACGACGGCGTTTCTCGCCACCGCACCCGATCGAGGAGTTTTGCAATGAGCAGGGAAGCAACGACGAACAAGCCCGCCACCAAGAAGTGGCTGGATGCGCTGACCATGGAGCTTCGCCTCAAGGATGCCTCCGGCAAGTCCATCGGAGACGCCGTGGCCACCGTTGAGGAGTTTCTAGCCGATTCCGGCCAGTCCCCGGAGGAGGCATTTGGCACGCCCCGGGAGTACGCGGCTGAATTGAGCGGCGGTGCCATCAAGCCCATCAAAAAGGACATCAAGTCAACGGTCTCCCTGAGTACCGCCAACCTGGTGGTTTTCCTCGTATTCTCGGCAGCCCTGTCCCCGTGGCTCGAGGGCGCACAGCTGCTGTTGGGCGGCTGGCAGCTAACAACTGTGGTCTTCCTTGCGGCCCTCGTGCTCGCCCTGCCGTTGTACTTGTCGTTTCTGCTCCGGCACTTCTGGGCGCTGATTGCCGTGCCTGTTGTGGGCGGGGCCGCCGGGGTGCTCTCGGCAATGCTGACACCAAAGGTTGCCGGCGATGCGTTCCTGAGCCTTCCGCCCGGTCCGGTCCTGGTCATCAGCGCCGGTTTGATGGTCGCCCTGTCACTGGCCGGCACGGTCACAGCCCTGAGCGAGGCGCCGGACCCGGTGGTCAGCCCACTGGAAACCGCCCCGCCCATGTCGGCGAAGGACCGATGGCTCGAGATCCTCACCCGCTGGCTGTTTCCGGTCTTCGCTCTCGTCCTGCTCGGCCTCACCGGCGTGATTCACGCCGTCGCCCCTTAAAGCCAAGTAGCCCGCAATTGTGGTTGTAAAACACGCGAAAACACGCTGTTTTACAACCACAACTGCGGGCCAGTTGCCGGAGAGGCTACTCGTACAGGTTCGCGGCGATGTCGGGGTCGGCGATGTTGTCCTTGTCGTACCAGTAGAAGCCGGTGTCGATGACCTTCTCCACCTTTTCACCCTTGATCGCGGCGACCGCGGCCTTGACCGTTTCGTAGCCAATGCCGACGGGGTTCTGGGTCACGGCCCCGGCCATGAGACCGTCCTTGATGGCGTCCATCTGCGCCTTGCCGGAGTCGAAGCCGACGATGACCAGTTTGCCGGTCTTGCCAGTTTCCTTGACCGCATTGACGACGCCGATCGCGGCACCCTCGTTGGTGCCGTACATGCCGGCCAGGTTTGGATACGCGGTCATCATGGACTTGGCGGCGTCGGTGGACTTGGCCTGGTCACCGTCCGCGTACTGGATGTCAACGATCTTGATGTCCGGAGCGTTGGCCTTCAGGTAGTCAACGAAGCCGTCGCGGCGGTCCGTGCCCGAGGTGGCGGTCTGGGAATGGCCGACAACGGCGATTTCACCCTTGTTGCCCAGCAGCTCTGCCATGTGCTTCGCGGCTTCCGCGGCGGCGGCCTTGTTGTCCGTCGAGGCCGTGGCAATCGGGATGTCGGAGTCAACGCCGGAGTCGAACGCAATCACGGGGATGTTCTTGCCCTTGGCATCCTGCAGCACGCCTTCGGCCGCCTTGGAGTCCAAGGCGGCCAGTGCCAGGGCCTGCGGGTTCTTGGCCATGGCGTTGTTCAGCTGGTCCATTTGCTGCTGGACGTTGGTTTCCTTGTCGGGACCCTCGAAGGAGATCTCGACGTCGAATTCCTTGGCCGCCTTTTCGGCCCCCTGCTTCACCGACTGCCAGAACTGGTGCTGGAAGCCCTTGGAGACGATGGCGATGTAGGTCTTGCCGCCGCCGCCGGCAGCGGGTGCGTCGGCGGGGGTGTCACAGGCCGCAAGCCCAAGGGACACGGCAGCCACCGAGGCCAGGGCGAGAAATTTTCTTCTTTGCATGGGTCTAACTCCTTTGTATAAACACGTTGGCAATTCAAATGCTGCGGGGAAATCTAGTTGGCGGCCTTCTTGCGGCGCACCATGTCCAGGTACACGGCCAGCAGGATCACCACGCCGACGGCAACCTGCTGCCATTCCTGCGGGATCGACATGATGGAGAGGCCGTTGGTCAGCACCGACATGATCAACGCACCGATGACGGTGCCGATGATGGATCCCTTGCCGCCGGCCAGCGACGTTCCGCCAATGACGACGGCGGCAATCGCCTGAAGTTCCAGGCCCGCCCCTCCTGCGGGTTGGGCCGAGTTGAGACGGGCCGTGGCTATGACGCCGGCCAGGCCTGTGAAGCAGCCGGCGACGGTGTAGATCAGGACCGTCCACTTGGTGACGTTGACGCCGGAGAGCGCAGTGGCCTGCATGTTACTGCCGATCGAGTAGGTGTAACGGCCCAGGATGGTCTTCGACAGCAGCAGCCCGGCAATGATCGCTGCGGCGAAGAGGATGAACACAGCGTTGGGGATGACCAGGCCGGGGATTGACTTGCCCAGGGCGAAGATCTTCTGGAAGCCGGCAATTTCGTTGGTGTAAACCGGCTTCGTGCCGGAGATGACCAGGGCCAGGCCTGCGGCAACCATCATCATGGCCAGCGTGGCAATGAAGGACGGGATCTTCATGACGGCCACCAGGAAGCCATTGACACCACCCATCAAGGCGCCGAACAGCACCCCGCACAGCACACCCACGATCATGGGCATGCCCATCTGGGTCATGAAGACGGCCGTCATGACCGAGCACAGGGTCATGCCCGTGCCGATGGACAAGTCGATGCCGCCGGTGATGATGACGAACGTGGTGCCCAGCGCCAGCAGGCCGGTCACGACCGTCGAAAGCAGAATGTTGGAGAGGTTGGCGGCCTGGTAAAAGTTGGAGCTGGCCACGGAGAAGAACAGCACCAACGCCAACAAGCTGGCAAAGGCCAGCAACTGTTGAAAGCTCGCCCGGAGCCGGGTGCTGAATTCCGATTTTTTGTTGCTGGCAAGTGTGGCGGCTTGCGCAGCTTCCTTTGTCAGGGTCATCGTCTTTGCCGTCCTTTCTTACGTCGTGGAGCGCTGCGCGCTGGATGTTGGGAGCGGTGTCAGGACGGCACCGTCAAGATTTTGGGTTGCCAGTTCCATGATGTTTTCCTGGTTCGCTTCCGCGTTGCTGAGGAATCCGGTGAGGCGGCCCTCGCTCATCACCGCTATGCGGTGGGACAGCCGCAGGACTTCAGGCAGTTCCGAGGAAATCATGATGATGGATTTGCCCTGGGCGACCAGATCGTTCAGGAGTGCATAAATTTCCTCCTTGGCGCCCACATCGATGCCCCTGGTCGGTTCGTCAAAAATCAAGATGTCGCAGTCCTTGACCAACCATTTGGCAATGACAATTTTTTGCTGATTTCCGCCGGACAGGTTTTTGGCGGCCTGTCCGCTGGACGGGGTCTTGATGCGCAGCTTGTCAATGTAGTTTGTGGCCGTCGACTTCATGGCCTTGTCGTTGATTACGCCCATGCGGCTGAACATCTTCAGCGAACTCAAGGCAATGTTGTCCTTGACGTCGCGCTCAAGCAGCAGGCCCAGATGCTTGCGATCCTCGGAAAGGTAGCCCAGGCCAAGTGCGGCCGCCACGGCCGGGTTGCCGATGGTGACCGGCTCACCGTTCAGCTCGATCGTGCCTGCCGAGATGCGGTCGGCGCCGACAATGGCGCGGGCGATTTCGGTCCGCCCCGCACCCATGAGCCCGGCAAATCCCAGGATCTCGCCCTTGTGCAGCTCAAAGTTGATGTCACGCAGGAAGTCCTTGGTCTGCAGGCCCGCCACCTTCAGGACCACCTCGTCCGACGGCGCATGGGTCGCCGGCCGCTGGTTGCCGGAGATTTCCCGGCCAACCATCAAGTTGATGACCTCCCGCATGGAGGTGCTGGCGGTGTCCACCGTTTCGATGTACTCCCCATCGCGAATCACCGTGATGCGGTTGGAAATGGCCTTGAGCTCGTCCATGCGGTGCGAGATGTAGATGACACCGGTTTTTTCATTCGTGAAGTTGCGGATCAAGTTGTGCAGCGTGGCCACTTCGGCATCGTTGAGGGCTGCCGTGGGCTCATCCATGATCAAAATGCGTGATTTATAGGAAAGCGCCTTCGCGATTTCCACCATCTGCTGCTTGGCAACTGTCAGATCGCCTACCCGGGCTCTTGGATCAAGGTCAATGTTGATCTGGTCGAAGAGCAGCCGGGCCCTGCGGTTCAGCGCCCGCTCACTCAAAAAGACGCCGCCCATCCGGGGTTCGCGGCCAATGTAAATGTTCTGGGCCACCGTCAGGTCCTGCATCAGGTTGAATTCCTGGTGGATGATGCTGATGCCCAGTTCCTGCGCGTGCCGGGTGCCGGCGATGACAACGTCCTCGCCGTCAATTTCAAAGGTGCCGGAATCCGGGACGTAAATGCCGGAGAGCAGCTTCATGAGGGTTGACTTGCCGGCACCGTTCTCGCCGACAAGCGCCAGCACCTCACCGTGATCAAGGTCCAGCTGCATCCCGGACAATGCCTTGACACCGGGAAAGCTCTTGTTCACCCCGGATATCCGCAGAAGTTTCTTGCTCATAGTGTCCTTTCATGCCTCGCAAATCATGGCTGACATCAGATCTCTTTCAAGATCGAGTCCGGTTGACCGAGACTGGACCCAAAAAGTATGTTATGCATCCCTATCCCAGCACCTAAAGGAATTGCGAGAGGATACAACTTCCACCATGCTATGTTACCTGCGCCACAAATGCTTCCCCTTTGAGAAAATACATCCGATGTCTACGAAATAGTTATCGCCCGTACGTTCGGTGGCTTGTCGCTGCCCAGATGGCATGGGCTTCAGCCGGGCTCAACGCGTCAATGAGCGTTGCCATGACATCGACTGTGCACTGGTAACTGCCGCCAAGCAGGCTCACCGGCCAATCACCGCCAAACATAAGCCGCTGCGGACCAAAGGCGTCCAACGCAATGTCCCAGACCCGACCCAGGGCCGGCGCGGAAAACTCGGCCCCGGCGCAATGCAGCCCCGACAGCTTGGCCACCGTGTTGGGATGGGCGGCGACGGCCCGAAACTGCCGCTCCCATGCCGCCATCTGCCCGGATGTTCCGGCTCGTGGGGGCTTGCCCAAGTGGTCGAGGACGATTGTCAGCTCCGGGAGTTCTCCGGCCAGCTGTGCCACCTGGCCCAGATGACGGGGAAACGCGTCCGGCACGTCAAAGGGCAGTCCGGCCATTGCCACCAGGGCCAGGGACTCGCGTACAGCCGGAAGTGCCAGGACCTCGGCGCGCGGGTCGTCGTGGACCAAGGTGCGGACGCCACAAAGTGCCGGCTGGCCGGCCCAGGAATCCAACACGGCGGCAGCGGCGGCCGGGTCTTCCAACGGCAGCCAGCCCACCACACCCACGATCCAGTCGTGGGCGGCAGCCGCCAACAGCATTGCCTCGGTGTCGGCAGCAGTGTCATCGGCCTGCACAAGAATTGCCTGGCCAACACCCGCACCAAACAGGGCCTTCTGCGCCTGCCCGGCCGTGAAGGTGTTGTGCAGCAACCCGTGCTTCGGAGTCAGCCAGGAATACTGCCCGGACGCCAGCTGCCACAGGTGGAGGTGCGAGTCGACGCGGTCGGCGGACGCCCCCAAGGTGCCGCCGGCAGCGGAAGCCGCCCGTCCGGCGTCGTCCGCGGGCTCAGACATTGACGAGATCCGCCGCCAGCAGGCCGCGGGAAACGAGGGCGGCCCACAGCTCCGCTGGTATGCGTGCAGCCATGCGGGCGGCGGTTTGTGCAATCTGCCCCGGGTTGGAGGCCCCCACGACCACGCTCACCACGGACGCATGGGCGGCAGCAAACTGCAGCGCCGCAGCCGGCAGTTCAACATCAAATTCGTCGCAGCAGGCGGCAAGGGCCCTGGCCCGGGCCAGGATGTCGGCAGGAGCCGGAGCATAGTTGTAGTTCGCCGCATCGGGGACCACGGGACGGGCCAGCAGTCCGGAGTTGTACACGCCAACGTTGACAATGCCAACGCCGCGTTCAAGACACAGCGGCATGAGGTCTGCGGCCGCGGGCTGTTCCAGCAGCGAGTAGCGCCCGGCCAGCATGATCACGTCAAGGTCGGCCGCGAGCACGCAGTCACGGAGTGCGTCGGCGGAGTTGGCGCCAACACCGATGGCCGTGATCAGGCCCTCGGCGCGCAGCTTCTCCAGGGCGGGCAGTGCTTCGTTGATGCCGGCTTCGAGGTCGTAGACGTCCGGGTCGTGCAGGTAGGCGATGTCGATTCGGTCCAGCCCGGTGCGTTCCAGGGAGTCCTCGATGCTGCGGCGGATGCCGGCCTCGGAAGGGTCCCAGCGCCGCACCACGTCGGCCGGGACGTCAAAGCCCTGCGCGTCCCGGGCCCCGGTGGGGTTGTCCGCGGGTTCCAGGATGCGCCCCACCTTGGTGGAGATGACAAATTCATCCCGCGGCTTGGTGGTCAGGAACGCGCCCACTCGGCGTTCGGACAAGCCGAGTCCGTAGTGCGGGGCCGTGTCAAAGTAGCGCAGGCCCGCGTCCCAGCCGGCCGCGATGGTGGCGGCAGCAACGTCGTCGTTCATGGCCTTGTAGAGGTTTCCGAGGCCTGCCGCGCCAAAGCCAAGGCGGCCCAATTTCGGCACTGTCACGGCAGCTCCCACACCTTCGCCAGGCCCATGTCATCGCCCGAATAGTCGTCCTCAACGTCCAGCAGCCCGCTCATGACGGCCTGCCACTCAATGTTGACAGGATTCGTGGCCAGTTCCTTGCGCATCGCCTGATAATCGGCCACCTCCACGACATGAAAAAGGTCCCGGCCGCTGCGCCAAATGTTCCAGCCGGTGACGCCGGCGCCGCGCAGGGCCGCGTCGAGGTCGTCGCTGATGCGGGCGTGGACGCGGTCGTACTCGGCTTCCTTGCCGGGCTTGAGCCGCGTGTGCAGGGCAATCTTCTGGGTCATGTCAGTCCCTTTCGGCAGTGGCTGCCTGGTCAGTGGGGTGCGTGTTCAGGAAGAGTTCGACGACGGGCACCCTCACCGTGGGCCGTTGGACGGGCAGCTTCAGCGTCAGCGTACCGGGCGCCTGGCCCGCGGGGGTCATGTGCCCGGCAGCCTGGTCCGAGTCAAGGACCATCATGGCAACCTCGGAGGCGTCGTTGAGCAGCTGGGCGTAGCGCACCTTTCCGGCGAGGCCGGGCAGGTGGATGAACTGGAACGGCCACGCGAACAGGTGCAGGTAGAGGCGGTCGCCGCGCAGGGTGTAGCGGGCGTCCACCGGGGCCTCCAGGCCGGAGGCCCCGGCACCGTAAATGGAACGGCCGTGCAGGCGCAGCCATTCGCCGATGCCTTCCAGGGCCTCATGGGCGCGCGGATCGATGTTGCCGCGGGCGGTGGGGCCCACGTTCAGGAGCAGGTTCCCGCCCTTGGAGACACCGTCAATGAGCATCCGGACCAGCTGCTCGGGCGACTTGTAGTCCAGGTTGTCCCGGTCATAGCCCCAGCTGCCGTTGAGGGTCTGGCAGGCTTCCCACGGAACTTCCTTCCCGCCGCTGAGCATGGCCCCGGCGGGCTGGTACTGCTCCGGAGTGACAAAGTCGCCCGGCACATCGAGCCGGTCGTTCACGATAATCCCGGGCTGCAGCTCCCGGATCATCGTCATCAGCTCAACGGAACCCCAATCGTCGGCGCCCTTGCCGCGGAACTTGGGTTCGCCGTCGTCCGTCTTGGTGGACATCTCGGGGTAGGAGAAGTCAAAGAAGAGGTAGTCGATCTGCCCGTAGTTGCTCAGCAGCTCGCGGACCTGACCATGCAGGTACTCGCGGTACGTGGCGCCGGTGCGGGTCTTGTTGAGCGCGGCCCAGTTCGGGTTGTTGCGCTCGGGGTGGACGGCGTCGATGGCGAAATCGGGATGGTGCCAGTCGATGGCGGAGTGGTAAAAACCGACCTTCAGCCCGGCCTCCCGCAGCGCCTCGACGTACGGGGTGAGCAGGTCCCGCCCGCACGGAGTGTTTGTGGACTTGTACTCCGTGAGGGCGGAATCCCACAGCACGAACCCGTCGTGGTGCTTGGTGGTCAGCACCACGTACTTCATTCCCGCATTCTTGGCGGCCTTGGCCCACTCACGCGGATCGTAGAGATCAGGGTCAAAGTGCTCGAAGTACTTGCGGTATTCCTCCACCGCGATTTCTTCGTAGTTCATGACCCATTCATGCCGGGCGGCGAGCGAATACAGCCCCCAGTGCACAAACATGCCCAGCCGGTCCTCGGTGAACCAAGGGGCGTGCGGGATGACAACTTGTGCGGGGGCGCCCTGGTCCGTCATGGGTCTAGACCAGTTCCTTCGCGTCGGCGGCTGCGGTTCCGGCGGCCGCGGCGGCGTCTCGGGCCGCATCCGCGACCCAGAACGCGCCGTCGGGGAACGTGAACTCGGCGATCGAGGCTGCGTGCATTTCGCTGCCACCACCGGGGGCAGCGGGCGGCCAGTAACAGCCGTCACGGACATCGATGGGAGTGGTGAAGTGCTCGTGGAGGTGGTCCACGAACTCGATCATGCGGTCGTTCTTTTTGCCCGACACTGCCACGAAATCAAACATCGACAGGTGCTGGACCGCTTCGCACAGGCCAACCCCGCCGGCGTGCGGGCAGACCCTGACACCGAACTTGGCGGCCAGCAGGAGGATGGCGACATTTTCGTTCACGCCGGCAACCCGGGCCGCATCGATCTGGAGCACCTGAAGTGCGTCGGCCTGCAGCATCTGCTTGAAAACCACACGGTTCTGCACGTGCTCGCCGGTGGCCACCGGGATCGGCGCCACGCCGCGGGCAATGGCTGCGTGGCCCAAAATGTCATCCGGGCTGGTGGGCTCCTCAATCCAGGCAATGTCGAACGGCGCAAGCTCTTTCATCCACTCGATGGCCTCCGCCACGTCCCAGCGCTGGTTGGCGTCCACGGCAATTTTAATGTCAGGCCCGACGGCGGCACGGGCCGTCCGCAGTCGGCGCACGTCATCGCCGAGGTCGGCGCCCACCTTGAGCTTGATCTGCTTGAAGCCGGCGGCAACGGCTTCGTGGGCCAGACGGGTCAGCTTCTCATCCGAGTACCCCAACCAGCCAGGTGTGGTGGTGTAACCCGGGTAGCCCTCGGCCAACAGGGTGGCGGTGCGCTCGTCGCGGCCGGCTTCCGCATTGCGCAGGATCTCCAGTGCCTCGGCACGCGTCAGGGCGTCGCTCAGGTAGCGGAAGTCAACGAGGTCGACCAGCTGCTCGGGGCTCATCCGGGCCAGCAGCTGCCACAGCGGCAGGCCTGCGCGCTTGGACTTGAGGTCCCACAGTGCATTCACCACGGCCCCTATGGCCATGTGCATGACGCCCTTTTCCGGTCCGAGCCAGCGCAATTGGGAATCGTGCGCCAGCTCCTTCCAGGTGGCGCCCATGTTATCGAGCAGTTCCTCGGCGCTGCGGCCCAGCAGGTACGGGGTGAGCGCCTTGATGGCAGCAGTTTCAACGTCGTTGCCACGGCCGATCGTGAACACGAAACCGTGCCCCTCATGCCCGTCCCCGCTGTCCGTCACAATCCGCAGATAGGCCGCCGAGTAGTCGGGATCCGGGTTCATGGCGTCCGAGCCATCGAGGTCACGGGACGTAGGAAACCGTACGTCGCTGGTCTCCACGGCGATGATTGTACTCACGGGCTGCTCCCTGCAGAAGAGGTAAAAGTGCTGAAAAGTTAGCTCAAGCTAAACATCCGATGTTTCGCATGTCAATATGAGACATAATGCGAAAATCGCTGCATAGTGTGGGTAAAGTAAGCCTAAAGCTCAGATGTTACGCTCCTGCAAGGGGCCGCCAACAACAAGAACCGCCCAAATTGCGGTTGCAGAGGACAGAATTCCATGAAGATTGCACGTCTTGGCGGGCAGGGCCGGGAAATTCCCGTGGTCATTGCCGCCGACTCCGCCGGAACCGAGCAACACTACGACGCCCGCCCGGTAACCGACACCATCGACGGCGCGTTCCTGGCCGGCGGTGGCGTGGCCGCCCTGCGCACCGCGTTGGAAAACGGGACGCTGCCGGTGCTGGAAAATGCTGCCGCCCTGCGCATCGGCTCCCCCATCGCCCGGCCCAACAATGTCATCTGCATCGGCATGAACTATGCCGCGCACGCCGCCGAGTCCGGCGCCCTGCCGCCGACGATTCCGGTGGTTTTCCTGAAGCCCAACAACACCGTGGCCGGCCCCTTTGACGCTGCACCGATCCCGCCGCTGGCTGCCAAGTACGACTGGGAGGTGGAGCTGGGCGTCGTCATCGGCAGCGAAGTCAGCTACCTCTCAACCCTGGAGGAAGCTGCCGGCGCCGTGGCCGGCTACGTCATCGCCAACGATCTCTCCGAGCGCGACTACCAGATCCCCGGTGCCGCGGGCCAGTGGACCAAGGGCAAGTCCCTGCCGAAGTCCACGCCGCTGGGCCCGTGGTTCGTGCCGGCAGCCGAGGTGGACGCGAACAGCCTGCAGCTCAAAAGCTGGGTCAACGGCGAACCCCGGCAGGACTCCAACACGGCAGATCTGATCTTTGACGTCCCCACGGTCATTCACCACCTGAGCCAGTACATGGTGCTGGAACCGGGCGACGTGGTCCTGACCGGCACCCCCGAAGGCGTCGCCCTCTCGGGGCGCTTCCCCTACATCCAGGACGGCGACGTCGTCGAACTTGAAATCGACGGCCTTGGCCGCCAGCGCCAGGAATTCTTCCGCGCCGGCACCAAAACTGCCGACAGCAACATCCAGGAGGCCTGAATGAGCCAGGAACTGTCCACCCTCACAGCCGTTGTCACCGGCGGCGCATCAGGCATCGGCGCCGCGATTGCCGCGAAGCTCCAGGCCATGGGCGCGCAGGTCGCCGTCCTTGACCTGAACCCCGCGGATCTCCCCGCAGGCCAGCTGGGCTTTGCCTGCGACGTGTCCGACGACGTCTCCGTCACCGCGGCGATCGACGGCACCGTGGCGGCCTTCGGCGGTGTGGACATTGTTGTCAACAACGCGGGCATTGGCGCGATCGGCTCCGTGGAAGACAACGACGACGCCGAATGGGCCCGCGTCTGGAACATCAACGTCGTCGGCATGGTCCGGGTGTCCCGCGCCGCACTGCCGCACCTGCGCGAGTCCACCAGTGCCGCGATTGTGAACATCTGCTCCATTGCGGCCACGGCCGGACTGCCCCAGCGCGCCCTGTACTCGGCCACGAAGGGCGCGGTCCTGTCGCTGACCCAGGCCATGGCTGCCGACCACCTGCGTGAAGGCGTGCGCGTCAACTGCGTCAACCCCGGCACGGCAGACACCCCCTGGGTTGGCCGGCTGCTGTCCCAGGCGGACGACCCTGCCGCCGAACGCGCAGCGCTGAACGCCCGCCAGCCGCACGGGCGCCTGGTCACGGCCGACGAAGTTGCCGGCGCCGTGGTCTACCTGGCCAGCCCGCTTTCGGGCTCCACCTCGGGCACCTCGATCGCGGTTGACGGCGGCATGCAGGCCCTGCGCCTGCGCCCCGTCGGGTAGCACCCAGCAACAAGAAGTGGCCCGCAGTTGTGGTTGTAAAACACCGTGAAATCACGTGTTTTACAACCACAACTGCGGGCCACTTGCTGACGGTGGGGACTAGCCGGCCTGGGCCAACACCAGCGGCAGGACCTGGTCCGCGCCGGCCTGGCGCAGGGCGCGGCCGGCCACCGTGAGGCTCCACCGGCTGTCGACCAGGTCGTCCAGCAGCAGGACCGGGCCGCCGGGATGGGCTGCGAGCGCCGCCTGAAGTTCGGGCCCGACCGAGAAGCGTTCCCAGACACCGGCCAGCCGGTAGGCGCTGTTGCCGCCGCGGGCCCCCGTGGGTCCGCCAAATTCCAGGGACATCCCGCCCAGATAAGGCAGTCTGCCAATCTCGCAGATGGCCTGGGCAAAGGATTGCAGCAGCAGGGGCTTGGCACGCGACGGCATCGACACCACGGCAACGGGCCGTCCCGACCCTTCCCACCCGGCCTGGCCCCATTCGCGCAGCACGCCCACGACGGCCTGGGCCATGGCCGGGTCGAGGGGTGCGTCGGGCGCCCCGGCAGCAAACATGGCCCGCAATGCGTTGCCCCAGCCCAGGTCGGTGAGCCTGGCAAGGATCCGCCCGGTCGACAGCAACTCGTCGGCCTTGAGCTTGCCCTTCACGGGCACGCCGAGCTTGTCCATGCCGGTGGGCCACATGGCCCGCGGGTCAAGCGGCAGTCCCGCATGCCGCAACGACTCCCCCGCAGCCTCCGCCGCACCGGAGCCCACGTCGGCGTTGAACCAGCGCCCGGTGCAGTTGTCGCAACGGCCGCAGGGAGCCGCCGTGTCGTCGTCGAGCGCGGCCGCCAGATATTCCATCCGGCAGCCCGACATGCGCTCATACTCAACCATCGACTGTTGTTCATCCACCCGGGCCTGGGCAATCCTGCGGTAGCGTTCCTCGTCGTACACCCACGGCTGGCCGGTGGATTCCCAGCCGCCGGAGACCCGCTGCACCGCCCCGTCCACGGCCAGCACCTTCAGCAGGAGCTCCAGCGGGGTCCGGCGCAGGTCAACCCGGGCTTCCAGGGCAGGGGTCGACATGGGCTTGGGCGATTCCCCCAGCGCCTCAAGCACGGCCATGGCCTTGTCCTGGGCCGGCATGGACGCGGTCGCAAAGTACCGCCAAATCTCGGCGTCCTCGCTGCCCGGCAACAGCAGCACGTCGGCGTTCGCGCTGCCACGACCCGCACGGCCCACCTGCTGGTAGTAGGCAACAGGGGACGACGGCGCCCCCAAGTGAACAACGAAGCCCAGGTCGGGCTTGTCAAACCCCATGCCAAGAGCACTGGTGGCAACAAGCGCCTTCACCTGGTTGTTCTTGAGCGCCTCCTCCAAGGCCTCGCGGTCCATGGTGTCGGTGCGTCCCGTGTACGCCTTCACCACGTGCCCGGCCTCCGCCAGCAGCCGGGCGGTGTCCTCGGCCGCGGACACCGTCAAGGTGTAGATGATGCCGCTGCCCGGCAGTTCGGACAAATGGGTGAGCAGCCAGCCAAGCCGGTCGCGGGAGTCGGCCAGCCGCAGCACGCCGAGCCGCAGGGACTTTCGGGCCAGGGGTCCGCGAATCGTGAACACACCCGCCCCGAGCTGCTCTTCAATGTCGGCAACCACGCGCGAATTGGCCGTGGCAGTGGTGGCCAGGACCGGGACGGTGGCCGGCAGCTGGGCGATCAAGTCCGCTATCCGGCGGTAGTCGGGGCGGAAGTCGTGGCCCCAGTCGGAGATGCAGTGGGCCTCGTCAATCACCAACAGCCCGGTGCGCTGGATCAAGGTGGGCAGCTGGTTCTCCCGGAATGCCGGGTTTGTCAGCCTTTCCGGGGACACCAGCAGCACGTCAACCTCGTCGGCTGCCAACGCGGCAGCGACATCGCCCCAGTCGGTGGCGTTGGCCGAGTTGATGGCCATGGCCCGCACCCCTGCCCGCTCGGCGGCGGCCACCTGGTCGCGCATCAAGGCCAGCAGCGGGGACACAATCAAGGTGGGGCCCGCACCCCGGGCGCGGAGCAGCAGCGAAGCGACAAAGTACACGGCCGACTTGCCCCAACCGGTGCGTTGAACCACCAGCGCCCGGCGGTTGGAGTCAACAAGGGCTTCAATGGCTTCAAACTGGCCGTCGTGAAAAACCGCGTCCTGCCTGCCCACCAGCGCCCGCAGCACCTCAAGCGCCTGCGCCCGCGTATCTGACCGGGCATCTGAGGTTTCTGACCGGGCATCCGACCCGGCATCGGCAGGAAGGTCCGCCTCCATTGAGTAGCCCTGGTCGGCAGAATAGTTGGACAAATCGGCCGCGGAAGTGCCGGGTGCTGGTTGCATCGTCATCCCCCCAGTATTACAGCGGCCGCCGACACGCGGCCCCGCTCCGGAGCAAACTGTGGATAACCACACCCTTTTGGCCGCCAGCGGCGCCCGTTTGTCCTCCGGCGCTAGGATGGTGGGGTGACTACTGAAGAGAATTCGCCGGTTGACCTGTCCGACTCGTTCAAGGCCTACGACGTCCGCGGGCTTGTCGGCAAGACCATCACCACCGCCTCTGTCCGGGCCGTGGGTGCGGCCTTTGTTGACGTACTTGGGCTCGAGGGCAAAACGGTCCTCGTGGGCGGCGACATGCGCCCCTCCTCCCCCGATTTCTGCCAGGCATTTGCCGAAGGCGCCGCCGGGCGTGGCGCAACGGTGAAGCTGCTCGGCTTGATCTCCACCGACGAGCTCTACTTTGCCTCCGGCGTGCTCAATGCCGCCGGCGTGGTGTTCACGGCCAGCCACAACCCCGCCGAATACAACGGCATGAAGATGACTCGGGCCGGTGCCGTGCCGGTCTCCTCGGAAACAGGCATGTTCGAGATCCGCGACCTGGCCCAGTCCTACCTGGCCGACGGCATTCCAGCAGGAACCCCCGGCGGCACCATGGGCGGCATTGGCGAGGCCGACGTCCTGAAGGAATACGCCCTGTACCTGCGCAAGCTCGTCGACCTTTCGGGGTCCCGGCCGTTGAAGATTGTTGTCGACGCCGGAAACGGCATGGCCGGCATGACAACCCCCGCCGTTCTTGGCGACGCGCTGCTGCCGGGCCTGCCCCTTGAGATCGTCCCGCTGTACTTTGAGCTGGACGGCACCTTCCCCAACCACCCCGCCAACCCGCTGGAACCGGCCAACCTGGTTGACCTGCAGGCTGCGGTCCTCAAACACCGCGCCGACATTGGTCTGGCGTTCGACGGCGACGCCGACCGCTGCTTTGTCATTGACGAGCTCGGCCTGCCGCTCTCGCCGTCGGCCGTGACCGGACTGGTGGCCCGCCGGGAAATCGCCCGCGCACAAAAGGCGGGCGAGGAACACCCCACCGTCATCCACAACCTCATCACCTCCCGTGCGGTGCCCGAACTGATCAGCCACGACGGCGGCCGGGCGGTGCGCACACGTGTGGGCCACTCCTTCATCAAGGCCACCATGGCCGCCGAGGGCGCTGTTTTCGGCGGGGAGCACTCGGCCCACTACTACTTCCGGGACTTCTTCAACGCCGACACCGGCATGCTGGCGGCCATGCACGTCCTTGCCGCCCTGGGCGAGCAGGACGGCCCGCTTTCCGAACTGGGCCGCGAATACGAGCCCTATGTCTCCAGCGGCGAGATCAACTCGCAGCTTGCCGACGTCCCGGCCGCCGTCGCCAGGGTCCGTGCCACCTACACGACCGACGACGTCATCGTCGATGAGCTTGACGGCCTGACGTTCACAGCCAAGGATGGCGCCTGGTGGTTCAACCTGCGCGCCTCCAACACGGAGCCGTTCCTGCGCTTGAATGCAGAAGCCGTTGACGCCGTCACGATGGCCGACATCCGCGATGCAGTCCTTGCCATCGTGCGCATGTAACACCCGCTGCCCGCGAGCAACGAAACCAACCAACTCACTTTGTTAGGACTTACCGATGGACCAGAACACCCCTGAACAGGACGGCACCGAGCAAAACACTCCTGAGCAGACCGTCCCTGACCAGAACACCACCGAGCAGACCGGCGCCGACGCACTGGTCCAGGACGACCTGAACAAGCTCATCGGCACCGCCCTGGGCGTGGCCGGGGAGCAGCTGGAAGCCCACGGCGCCTTCCTGCCGGTTGGGCTGGTGCTGACGCACGACGGCGAACTGAGCCTGGTTGCCGTCGCCCCCAACACGGTGGAAGGCGAGGTGGAAGCCGAGCTCGATGCCGACCAAATGATCGCGGACCTGTTCGAGGCACTGGCGCAACAGCGCGATCAAAACCGGGCGGCCGCCGTCGTCTGTGACATTCATCTGCCGGACGACGTCACCGACGCCATCCACGTCATGGCAGAGCACAGCACGGGCGTGTGCGTTTCGGCCGTGCGGCCCTACCGCCAGGAGCCCACCGGCTGGGAGTTTGGCAATCCCTTCCTCGAAGCCGGCGAGATGGCGATCTGGGTCTAGCCTGTGCGCATTAACTCGTTCTCGGACGTGAGCCTGCGTCTCTTAATGGTGTTGAGCGCCATGCCCGACGACGAACTTCCCACCACCCGTGAGCTGGCGGAACTGGTGCGAACCCCGTACAACCACGTGACGAAGGCTGTGCTCAGGATGCGCCAGATGGGGCTGGTGGAGGCCATCCGCGGCCGCAGCGGGGGTGTGCGCATCTCAGCCGCCGGCAGGGTTGCCACCGTCGGCCGCGTGCTGCGCGAGCTCGACGACCACCGCGACGTCGCCGAGTGCGAAACCGACATGGGCGATTGCCCCCTGGTGCAAGACTGCGGCCTGCGCGGGGCGTTGAACCACGCCCGTGAGGCCTTCTACGCCTCGCTGGACGATGTGACGATCCAGGCACTGGCTGTTAAGCCTGCAATCGGCCCCGTTCCCGTGACGTTAAGCACAGTGCGTCCGGACTGAACCGCGCCAAGCCGGGCATTTTCTACATCTTGTAGAAATAGCCGATTTAAACACGCATCTGAAATGCTACTTTGGGATTGTCACCATGACTTTTACCCAAGGAGTACAGATGCTTTCGGAAAAATCGCGCCCCCTCATCGTTGCCACGCTGCCTTTGGTGGGCTCGCGACTCGGTGCCATCACCCCGAACTTCTACAGCCGGATGCTTGCCGCACGCCCCGAACTCCTGGACGGCTTGTTCAGCCGTGCCAACCAAAACAACGGAGAACAGCAGAAAGCCTTGGCCGGCTCGATTGCCGGTTTCGCTTCAGCCCTCATCGCCAATCCCGACCTTGTCCCCGAGACCATGCTCAGCCGCATCGCGCACAAGCACACGTCATTGGGCATCACCGAGGACCAGTACGAGATCGTCTACAAGTACCTTTTCGAGGCCATCGCCGAAGAACTCGCGGACGTCATCACCGCCGAGATCGCCGAGGCCTGGACCGAGGTTTACTGGCTCATGGCCAACGCCCTGGTCAAGATTGAAAAAGGCCTCTACGCGATTCAAGCCAACGACAAGATGTGGATGCCCTGGACAGTCGTTGAAAAGCGTCAGGCCGGCACCGACGCCGTCACCTTTGTCCTGGCACCCGCCGACGACACCCCTGTCACCATCGCCCGGCCCGGCCAGTTTGTCAGCGTCCGGCTCGCCCTTCCCGACGGCCTGCTCCAGTGCCGCCAGTACTCCCTGTCGGCCGACGCCGGGTCCACCACCCGCCGCGTGTTCACCACCAAGCGCGACGACGGCGGCGAGGTCTCACCCGTGCTGCACAACAACGTCAAGGTCGGGGACGTCGTCGAACTTTCCAATCCTTACGGCGACGTGACGCTCGACGGCGAGGGCCCGGTCGTGTTTGCCACGGCCGGAATTGGCTGCACCCCCTCCGCGTCGGCGCTGCGCTCGCTCGCCGCCACCGGCGCCGACCGTGAGATTCTGGTGCTGCACGCCGAGAAGAACCTGGAGGCTTGGGCGCTGCGCGAGCAGATGACCAGCGACGTGGACGCCATTGCCGGGGCCCGGCTGCAGCTGTGGCTGGAGGAGCCAACCGCGGGCTTCAACAAGGGGTTCATGTCGCTTGACGGCCTTGACCTGCCCGGCAACGCCTCCATGTACGTGTGCGGGCCACTGCCGTTCATGAAGGCCATCCGCAACCAGGCCATCGATGCCGGCATCCCGTCAACGAAGATTCACTACGAGGTATTCGGCCCCGATGTGTGGCTCTCCGGCGCCGCGAACTAACTGCACTCCGGTGCGGCGGTGCCGGCGTTCCCTCGCAGGAACCCCGGCACGGCAAAGGGACCCAGGTTTGACCACACCGGTCGAGCCTGGGTCCCTTCCGTCCGTTAAGCCGCGAAGCGCTGCTTCAGGCCTGCCAGTTCGGCCGCCATTTCAGCCGGCAGGGAGCCACCGAAACGGGCGTACCACTCGTCGATCCCGGCAAGCTCGGCTTCCCATTCTTCCGGGTCCACCTTGAGTGCATCAACCACGTCCGACGGCGCGACGTCCAGTCCGTCCAGATCCAGGGAACCGGGGGCCGGGACAAACCCGATGGGGGTTTCGACGGCGTCGGCCGTGCCTTCGATGCGTTCTATTGCCCACTTGAGCACGCGGCTGTTTTCGCCAAATCCGGGCCAGGCAAAGCCGCCGGTCGCCGTGCGGCGGAACCAGTTCACGAGGAAGATCTTCGGCAGCCTGTCCTGGTTGGCCTTGCCCGAGAGCTCGATCCAGTGCTTGAGGTAGTCCCCGGCGTCGTAGCCGATGAACGGCAGCATGGCCATGGGATCCCGGCGCACAACACCGACAGCACCGGTGGCGGCGGCGGTGGTTTCCGAGGACAGGGTTGAGCCCATGAAGATGCCGTGGGTCCAGTCCCGGGCCTGGGTGACCAGGGGGATGGTGGTCTTGCGGCGGCCGCCAAAGAAGATGGCGTTGATTTCCACACCCTCCGGCGAGAAGTAGTCGCTGGAGAGCATGTCGACCTGGTCGATGGGCGTGGCGAAGCGCGAGTTGGCGTGGGCTGCCGGCCGGCCGGACTCCGGCGTCCAGTCCTGCCCCTGCCAGTCCGTCAGGTGTGCGGGCACCTCGGTGGTCATGCCCTCCCACCAGACACCGCCGTCGTCGGTCAAGGCAACGTTAGTGAAGATTGAGTTGCCCTTGACAATGGCAGCCATGGCGTTCGGGTTGGTGGCCCAGCCTGTGCCGGGAGCCACGCCGAAGAGGCCGGCCTCGGGGTTCACCGCACGCAGCTCGCCCTCCTTGCCAAAGCGCATCCAGTTGATGTCGTCGCCCAGGGTTTCGGCCTTCCAACCCGGAATGGTGGGTTCGAGCAGGGCCAGGTTCGTCTTGCCACAGGCCGAGGGGAAGGCTGCCGCCACGTGGTAGTTCTTGTTCTCCGGGCTGGTGAGCTTGAGGATGAGCATGTGCTCGGCCAGCCAGCCCTCATCGCGGGCCATGACAGACGCGATCCGCAGTGCAAAGCACTTTTTGCCCAGCAGTGCATTGCCGCCGTAGCCGGAGCCGAAGGAAAAGATGGCACGCTCTTCGGGGAAGTGGACAATCCACTTCTCCTCGTTGCAGGGCCACGCCACGTCCTGCTGACCGTCTTCCAGCGGCGCTCCCACGGAATGCAGGGCCGGGACGAAGAAGGCGTTGGTTTCCTCAAGCTTGCGCAGAACCTCGCTGCCAATGTTTGCCATGATGCGCATCGAGGCCACCACGTAGGCCGAGTCTGTGATCTCCACGCCGAACTTGGGGTCCTCGGCGTCGAGCGGGCCCATGACGAAGGGGATGACGTACATGGTGCGCCCGCGCATGCTGCCGGCGAACTTTTCGTCCAGAATCGCCTTCATGGCGGCCGGTTCCATCCAATTGTTGGTGAAGCCGGCGTCGCTCTCCTTTTCGGAGCAGATGAAGGTTCTGCCTTCGACCCGGGCCACGTCCTTGGGGTCCGAGAATGCCGCGAAGGAGTTGGGGAACAGTTCCGGGTTGAGGCGGGTCAGGGTTCCCTCGTTCACCAGGTGGTCCGTCAACAGGGCATATTCCTGCGCAGACCCGTCCACCCAGCGGATGTTCTCCGGCAAGGTCAGAGCGGCCACCTCGGACACCCAGGCTGCAAGGGCCCCATGGGTTGTCATTGCCTGCTCAACGGATTCCTGCACTGGCGCGTGGCCCATTGTGTTTCCCTTCATTGGGTGGGTAGGTGATGTCTAAATGCTATGGCCCGACTTTCCGACTTTCTGGGCAAGGGATATGGGACGTACCCACACGGCACACCACCTATCCCCCGACTTTCCGCGGTTCTTGCACTTTGGCACAGTCAGGATTTGTGAGCCAGATCACGTAGACCGGTACAGTGTTGGAGGACACTGCGCTTCCGATTTGTACACTGGGGTCAAGTCGGGTTAGAGTTATTCACGGCCCGAGGGTCAACAAAGAAACAAAGAAACTGAATATGCGTGCGTAGCTCAATGGATAGAGCACCTGACTACGGATCAGGAGGTTGGGGGTTCGAGTCCCTTCGCGCGCACTTTAGAAAAAGAGTCCCAAATTTCGGTTTGGGACTCTTTTTTGTTTAAGCCTCGGGGCCGCTATCCCGGGCCGACGCAGGACCAGCGTGCCACCCCGGTTATGCCCGATGCAGGTCAGTGGCCGGGCTTGGTCCCGAACCCTGCGACGGCTTGCTCGACGGCGGCCAGGACAGCCTTGTCCCCGAGCGTGCGAAAGTGCCCCGAGATGGGCAGCTGCACGTTCACCGCCCCGGGCAGCGCGCTGCCACCGGGAATGTGCGGATCAAACTCAGGATAAATGGAGACCACCTTGTGGTTCAGCGCTCTCTGTCCTTGCAGCGCAACAAGCACGACGTCGGCCGGCGAAAAGTCCCGCAGCGTCCGGGACAGCAGGTAGCGGGCATAGGGGGAACCGGAGAACGGGGCCGCCACGGCCACCATCCCCAGCACCTTCACCGGGCGGGCAACCTCCGCGGAACCGGCGTCGGCACCTGGGCGGGCCGGGGCTGGGAGCCGCCCTTCGCCGTCGTGCTTCAGCAACTCTGCTTTCAGTAATTCTGCATCCAGCATGACGTGCTTGCCGATCAACCCACCCTTGCTGTGCGCCAGCAGGATGAACGCGGAAACGTCGTGCGCGGCGGCCAGTTTCGCGAGCGCCGCCGTCACCAGCGCAGCGGATTCCGGCACCGTGAGGCGGTTGGTTCCGAGTTCGGGGACGGTGAACACCTTGAATCCGGCGGCATTGAGTCGGGTGGCTGCGGGTTCAAGGAACAGCCAGGTCTCGTAGACGCCGGGCAGCAGCACGATGGCCGGCAGCCCGGGGTCGCCGGTGGAATAACGGGTCGGGGTGCTGCGGCGGAAGACCGACTGCAGCTGCCGCCAGCCCGCGTAGACGTAATCGCGCAGCCACCAGCCGAGCCGCCCCGGGCCCTTCATTCAGCGCCCATTCCCGGCGGCCGTGTTCATCGGGCACCCACGTGGGCAAGAATGTATTCGGCCACGCAGACGCCGTCCTTGACCATGGTTTCGTGTCGGCGGCCGTCAACTTCGACCATCGTCGCGTCCGGAATCAACGCGGTCACTTCCTCGACCCAATCTTGCGGGCAGACGTGGTCGCGGCTGCCCCTGATCACCAGGGTGTGCGCCCGGATCCGGGGCAGGGTCTGCTCAATCGTGTGCTCCATCATGCTGCGCAGCTTCTTGATAAACCACCGTGGGCCTGTTTTCACATAGTTCTGCATGCCCAGGACCATCACCGTGGGGCTTTCACCAAAAAGATCCTGGACCATGCGCAGCGCCTGCCTGCCAATGGTGCGTTCGTGCCGGTTCACCGTGGGAGCCACCAGCACCACCTCGGGGAACAGCTCCGGACGCTGCGCCGCCGCCTCGGCCACCACCTGGGTGCCCATGGAATGGCCCACCAGAACGGGACGGTCGAGGCCTTCAACTTCCACAAATTCGATGAGCAGTGCACCCAATTGGGCCATTGACAGCCCATGTTCGGGTTCAGGGGCATCGCCAAAGCCGGGCAGATCCAGGGCCACCACACGGCCATGGTCCTCGAGGGCCGTGCTGAGCTGGGCAAAATAAGACATCCCCATGCCAATTCCGTGCACCAGGAGAAACGTCTGCCGGGCTTCCCTGTCGGTGTCGGTGGTGACAACAACGTGTCCGGAGACAACAACTTCGCGCACACTCATAATGACAGTATCGCCGAGATTCGGGCCGGCGGATGGCGCCGCGCATGAAGGCGCTGATGACGGCGGGAACCCGGCAGGGGTGGCGGCCAGGGCCCGGGACGGAACCGGCCAGGCCGGGAAGCAAGCCCGGGAGGCCGACCCGGGGCGAAGCGAGTGCCTTACTCTGCCTCGACGAACTCCCGGATCTTGGCACGGATGCCGTTAAAGTGGCTGCTGAGCATCTGGGACGCTGTTGCGACGTCCTGGGCGGCAACCGCTTCGTAGATGGTCCGGTGTTGTGCTGCCGTGTGGAGCAGGTCTGAGCCGCCGGTGCCAACCTGCACGTGGATCTTGCGGTAGACCTTCCAGAACACGCTCATGAGGTTCATCAAGAGGTCGTTGCCGAGCGGTTCAAAGAGCAGGCGGTGGAACTCCGCATCGGCTTCGGCAAAGGGCTCGCCACGGGCGGCCAGCTCCTCCATCTTGGCCACTGCCGCCTCGATGCCCGCCAATTGCTCCTTTGTGACAACGGCAATGCTGGCCCCGATAAGCCCGGACTCCAGTGCCTCGCGGATATCAACGAGCTGCAGGGCTTCGAGGCCTTCATGCCGCAACGAGAGGCGGCCACGGAACGTGAGCCCGTCTGCCAGCGCGTCAAAATTGCTGGGGGCAACAAACATGCCGAAGCCGTGGCGGATTTCAATGACCCCCAACGCCTGAAGGACCTTCAGCGACTCGCGAAGCGTGTTGCGGCCAACGCCCAACACCTCACACAGTTCGCTCTCCGTGGGCATGGGATCACCCGCGTCCAGGTCCCGTTCAAGGATGAGTTCCATAATGTCTGCCTGCAATGCGCGAAGCCGTGCCTGGGCACTGAACCGGGCCTTCGGCGCTACCGTCGAGATGGACAACAAAACTCCTCAGAAAATGTGTGTCGCTTGATGCGCGCGTTTCTCACTTTAATGGCGATATTACGGGCAATCCTTCCCCCGCGATAGCATCAGCCCCCATGGCCGTGCCGTTGCGGCCCTCGGGCCGCGCCGGAAACTTCGTGCGGGATGATCTAAGACATAGAATATCGGATGTCCGACCACTTGCATATAGCCACCGCTCCCGGCACCACCGCTCCCCGACCCCTCCCGCATCCACTCCGCCAACAACAGCGGAGGACCGCAAGGGGAAATGGTTGCGGTTGCCAACAAAAACGGCGCCTTGTGTGCGGAGCAACCGAGACCAAAATGAGACCGCCGCCTCACTTGACCAATCCTTGTGATGGCTATTACAGTTTTACCATAAGCATCGGACGTCCTACATCCGATAACCAATAGACGAAATGGTGAGTCCACAGAATGAGCAATACTCTTCAGAACCTGCCTGTAACCCCCGCGTCACGGCGCACATTCCTCAAGGCCGCTGGCGTCCTTGGGGCGGCCACCGCCTTCACCGCAACCCTTGCAGCCTGCGGGTCCTCCACCGACTCCGCCAAGGACACCACCAACACCGGTGAAGTCAACAAGGATCTCAGCATTGAAGCTGGCATCTCCTACTCACTGTCCACCGGCTTCGATCCGATGAGCTCATCGGGCGCGACCCCGATGGCCGCCAACCTGCACATCTTCGAGGGCCTGGTGGAACTCCACCCGGCAACACGCGAGCCCTACAACGCCCTCGCCGCCGAAGACCCCAAGAAGGTCGACGACAAGACCTACCAGGTGACCATCCGCGAAGGTGCGAAGTTCCACGACGGCTCCCCCGTCACCACCGAGGATGTGGCCTACTCGTTCGAGCGCGTGCTCGATCCGGCCAACCAGGCCCTGTTCGCACAGTTCATCTTCTTCATCGACTCCGTCAAGGCCGTCGACGACAAGACTGTTGAGTTCAAGCTGAACACCGCATTTGCCGGCTTCGGCCCGCGCATCTCCGTGGTCAAGGTTGTGCCCAAGGCTGTTGCCTCCGCAGACCAGAAGGCCTTCGACGCCAAGCCCATCGGCACCGGCCCGTACAAGTTCGTTTCCGCTGCCAAGGATGACAAGATCGTCTTCGCCCGCAACGACGACTACAACGGCCCCAAGCCGGCGCTGGCCAAGGACATGACCTGGTTCCTGCTCTCCGATGCCTCGGCCCGCGTGACCGCCATGCAGTCCGGCCGCGTCCAGGCCATCGAGGACGTCCCCTACCTGGACGTCGACGCCCTCAAGAACAAGGTCGATGTTGAGTCCGTGCAGTCCTTCGGCCTGCTGTTCCTCATGTTCAACCTGTCCAAGGCACCCTTCGACAAGAAGGAAGTTCGTCAGGCACTGCACTACGCCCTGAACAAGGAAGCCATCATCAAGACCGCGCTGCTGGGCAATGCGGCTGCCGCAACTTCGTACTTCCAGGAGGGCAGCCCCAACTACCAGAAGGCGTCCACCGTTTACGGGTACGACGTCGACAAGGCCAAGTCGCTGCTGTCCGAAGCAGGCGTCACCGGCCTGAAGCTGACCCTGACCAGCACGGACACCGCCTGGGTCAAGGACGTCATCCCGCTGATCAAGAAGGACTGGGATGCCATCGGTGTGGCGACCACGCTGGAGCCCCTGGCTTCGGCAGCCGTCTACGCACCGGACAAGGTCAGCGGCCTGAAGTACGACGTGCTCGCAGCCCCCGGTGACCCCTCCGTGTTCGGCAACGACGCAGACATCCTGTTGAGCTGGTTCTACCGCGGCGACACGTGGGCCAAGAACCGCTTCGCCTGGAGTGATTCAGCAGAGTACAAGGAAGTCCAGACCAAGTTGGATGCGGCCCTGGCTGCTCCCGAGGCTGACGCCAAAAAGCTCTACAGCGAGATCATCAACATCGTTGCCGAAGAAGCACCGCTGTACCCGATCTTCCACCGCAAGCTGCCGACCGCCTGGGATTCAAAGAAGCTCAAGGGCTTCCAGCCGCTGCCGACCACCGGCATTTCCTTCGTCGGCGTTGGCCGCACGGAATAGCTTCAACGCTTCATCACAGACCGGAGGGGCTGTGGCCCACCACTGGCCACGGCCCCTCCGCTCTCTCACCATTTTCACTATGACGCAGCACACGGTCCCCCCGCCGGGCCGCTGCAAATAGAACCGGAGTAAGTACATTGGCAAACTTTTTGCGACTGCTGGGACGCCGGCTCGCAGCACTACCCCTGATGATCCTGGGTGTCACCCTGCTGGTCTTCGTGGTGCTGCAGTTCGCTCCCGGCGACCGTGCCGTTGCCGCGCTGGGTGAAGGGGCCTCACCCGAGGCGCTGGCACAATACCGCGAGAGCAACGGATACAACGACCCGCTTTTCATTCAATACTTCCAATACCTGGGCAAGCTCATCACGGGCAACTTTGGCAACACGCTGCCCCCGCAGAAGCCCATCACCGAGGTCATTGCCAGCGCCTTCCCGGTGACCTTGCAGCTGACGTTCCTTGGCGTCTTGATCGCCATCGTCATCTCCCTCGTCTTCGGTGTCCTCGCGGCCCTGTACCGCGACACCTGGGTAGACCAGATCATCCGCATCTTCTCCGTTGCCGCCATTGCCACCCCCTCCTTCTGGCTCGGCATCCTGCTCATCCAGTGGTTCGCACTGGGCAGCGACTCCTGGTTCCCGTCCGGCGGTCTTGCGGACCCCTCCGACGGATTCGGCGGCTGGCTCAGCTCCATGACGCTGCCGGCGCTGGCACTGGCCATCCCGGTGTCCGCCTCCTTGATCCGCGTGGTCCGCACCTCGATGGTTGAGGAACTGGACCGCGACTACGTGCGCACGGCCATCGGCAACGGCGTTCCCTACTCAACCGTCGTTTCCAAAAACGTTCTCCGCAACGCCCTGGTCACCCCGGTGACCGTGCTGGGCCTGCGCATCGGCTACCTGCTTGGCGGCGCCGTCGTCATTGAAATGATCTTCTCCCTGCCCGGCATGGGACAGCAGATCCTCAACGGCATCACCAACGTTGACACCAACCTGGTTCAGGGCGTGGTGCTTGTCATCGCCGTGACGTTTGTGCTCGTGAACATCCTGGTGGACCTTCTTTACCTGCTCATCAACCCCCGAATCAGGACGGTCTAAGTCATGCGTAGCAAACTTGCCGAACGGCTCAGCGCGCCTGGCCTGCGCTTCAAGGCCCTGACCCTGGGCTCCAAACTGGCCCTGCTCTTCCTGGTCTTCATCGTCATTGTGGCCATTCTGGCCCCTTGGATTGCCCCGCACGACCCGCTGGAAACCGGAGACCCGGCCACAGCGCCCGGCCCCGTCCACTGGTTTGGCACCGACCGCATCGGCCGCGACATCCTCTCCCGCCTGATGTACGGCGCCCAGGCCTCGCTCATGATCGGCCTCGGCTCCGTGGCGCTGGCCATCTTGATCGGCGCCACCCTCGGCGCATTGGCCGCGACGTCCTCCAAGGCCGTCAACGAAGTCATCATGCGCATCATGGACATCTTGATGGCATTCCCGGGCATCGCCCTGGCCGCCGTGCTGCTGACAGCATTTGGCAACTCGGTGCCCACCATCATCGTCTCGATCGCCATCATCTACACCCCGCAGCTTGCCCGCGTCGTCCGCGCCAATGTGCTCTCCCAATATGGCGAGGACTATGTCCGGGCCGAGCGGGTCATTGGCGCCGGCCGCGCGTACATCATGGTCAAGCACATTGTCCGCAACACCGCCGCCCCCGTACTGGTGTTCGCCACGGTCATGGTCGCCGACGCCATCATCCTCGAAGCGTCCCTGTCCTTCCTTGGCGCAGGCATCCAGGACCCCGATCCCAGCTGGGGCAACGTCATCTCCTATGGCCGCAACCTGGTGCTCTCCGGCGGCTGGTGGGCAACCACCTTCGCCGGCCTTGTCATCCTGCTGACGGTGCTGGCCCTGAACATCCTGGCCGAAGGCCTCACGGATGCGATGGTCAACCCGCGGCTGAAGAAGGCTGCCCCGGTGAAGGACGACGACGGTTCGGCAGCTGCCGCTCTGGAACTCGCCAAGGCTGATGCGCAGGCACGCGCGGCGATCGAGGACCCGTTCGCGGCCCTGGACAAGGAACTGCTGCTGCTGCAGGCCGTTGAACAGTCACGTTCGGACCGGCTGCCGCAGCTTGGCACCGAAGCCCGCGTGATTCTTGAAGTCAAGAACCTCTCCATCCGGTTCCCGGCCCGCTTCGACAACACCCCCATTGTGGAAAACGTCTCCTTCACGGTTCGCGAAGGCGAAACCATGGGCCTGGTGGGCGAGTCCGGTTGCGGCAAGTCCATCACCTCCCTGGCCATCATGGGGCTGCTGCCCAAAACGGCAGAGGTCACCGGCTCGATCAAATTTGATGGCAGGGAACTGCTGGATCCGGCCACCAAGCACAGCTCGAACAAGGCCTACGAGGGGCTGCGCGGCGAACAAATCGCCATGGTCTACCAGGACGCGTTGAGTTCACTCAACCCGTCCATGCTGATCAAGGACCAGATGCTGCAGCTCACCCGGCGCAACGGCCGCAAGACCCCGGCCGAACTGCTGGAAATGGTGAAGCTGGATCCCGTGCGCACGCTCAAGAGCTACCCGCACGAGCTCTCCGGCGGCCAGCGCCAGCGCGTGCTGATCGCCATGGCCCTGTCCCGCTCGCCCAAGATTGTGGTTGCCGACGAACCCACCACCGCCCTGGACGTCACCGTCCAGAAGCAGGTGGTCGACCTCCTCAACGAGCTGCGTGAGCAGCTGGGCTTCGCCATGGTGTTTGTCAGCCACGACCTTGCCCTGGTCGCCTCGCTGGCCCACAAGATCACCGTCATGTACGCCGGTCAGGTGGTGGAGTCGGCACAGGCCTCGGAACTGCTGGCACACCCCACCCACGAATACACCCGCGGGCTGCTGGGCGCGGTGCTCTCCATCGAGTCCGACGCCGTCCGGCTGCATCAGATCCCCGGCACGGTTCCCTCGCCGCGGGAGTTTGCTTTCGGCGACAGGTTTGCCGGCCGGTCCCAGCGGCCCGACGCCGATCCGGGACAAAAGCTGGCTTTTGTCCCCATCACCCGTGACGGCGTGACAACCGACCACTTCTGGGCCAGCCACAAGCGCGAAGATGCCCCGGCGGTTCCCGCCGCAGCAGTTACGGAAGGTGCCTCATGAGCAAGCACGCAACAGCAGCAAACCAGGACGGGAACTCCCCCGTCATCGAGCTGAAGGACCTGCACGTCCACCACCGGACCCGGTCCGGCGGACTGTTCAAGCCCAGCTACGTCAAGGCCGTCAACGGCGTTGACTTCACCATCAGCCGCGGCGAAACCGTGGGCATTGTTGGCGAATCCGGTTGCGGCAAGTCCACCCTGGCCTCGGTGCTGGTTGGCTTGCAGACGCCCACCTCCGGTGAGGTGCTCTTCCGTGGCAAGCCCGCCATCAAGCGGAACGCGGCAATGCGCAAGGCCTTTGGGCGATCAGTGTCCGTGGTCTTCCAGGATCCCTCCACCGCCTTGAACCCGCGCATGACCATTCAGGACATCCTGCTTGACCCGTTGATCGTGCACGGCATCGGCAACGGTGCGTCGAGGCTGGCCAAGGTTGCCGAACTGCTCTCGCTGGTTGGCTTGCCGCAGTCGGCAGCCGAGGTCACGCCGTCGCAGGTTTCCGGCGGGCAGCGCCAGCGTGTGGCCATCGCCCGCGCCCTGGCACTGGGCCCGGACATCATGGTCGCCGACGAACCGACCTCGGCGCTGGATGTTTCGGTCCGCGCCCAGGTGCTGAACCTGCTCTCGGACCTGAAAAAGGAACTGAATCTTGGCATGGTTTTCATCAGCCACGACATCCAGACGGTCCGCTACGTTTCTGACCGGATTTGCGTCATGTACTACGGCCAGATCGTGGAACAAGGCCCGGCCGAGCAGATCTTCGACCATCCCAGCAACGACTACACGAAGAAGCTTCTCGGCGCTGCGCCGTCACTTCTGCACATCTAATCCCCATGTCCTCTCGTGCTGGCGCTGGCGCGTCGGCACGAGAGGGCGCATGGACCCCCATATTTCCCTATAATCAACACAATTTTGGAGCAATTCACGTGACTACCGTCGCAACCCGTTTCCAGGGCGTCATTCCCCCCGTTTGCACACCCCGCACCGCCGAAGGCGCCATCGACGTGCCCTCGCTGGAGAACCTCACCCGCCACCTGCTCGACGGCGGCGTGACAGGCCTGTTCGTCAACGGTTCCTCCGGCGAGGTGACCCACCTGACCAACGACGAGCGCGACACCGTGCTGACCACCATCGCCGGCGTCAACGCCGGACAGGTCCCCCTGCTGGTCGGTGCTGTGGAGCAGACCACCAACCGTGTTGTTGAAGAAGCCCGCCGCATGGTCTCCCTCGGGGCCGACGGCATCGTGGCAACCAGCCAGTACTACGCCATCAGCAACGCCGAAGAGACTGGCCGCCACATCCGCACGGTTGCCGCTTCCGTTGACGTGCCG
>NZ_JBQSVT010000044.1:0-30226 GCF_052376555.1 Specibacter sp. AOP5-B1-6 | reverse complement strand
TGCATTCGAGTAGTTCCTAATCAGTACTTCATAATTAGTTTTCGTCGTTGCGATATTCATACTTTATTTCATTGGAATTCACTTTGTCCAATCCACAACGTGTGTGGATCGTCACTCGGCTTTTCCCGCAAACCCATATTCTTATTCCAATATTTTCAACTCGAAGAGTCAATTATATTCGGCAAGTTTTGTTAGGTTTGGTTTCTTGCGAAGTGGTGGGCTCTTCCCCGCAAGCGGAGTGGCCCAGCGTTGCGCAAGCAACAGATAGAACAATACACAGCTGCCCGCCTCCAATGCAAATCGGAGGCGGGCAGCGTGGTGAATCGGCAGGTGGGGACTAGGCGGCCAGCTCCACCATTGCCAGAGTGCGCTTGCCGCGGCGCACCAACAAGTACTTGCCATGCAATGCATCGGCACCACCCAAAACGGCGTCAGGGTCAGTGATCTTTACATTGTTGACGTAGGCGCCGCCCTCCCCCACCGTGCGGCGTGCAGCAGAATTGCTGTTGGACAATTCCGCTGCAACCAGCAGCTCGACAATCGTCAAGCCGGCAGCGGGTGCCGTCGAACGGGGCAGTTCACGCGTGGCCGACGCCAGAGTGTCCTCATCAAGTGCAGCCAGGTCACCCTGGCCAAAGAGTGCGGCGGAAGCCGCGATGACCTTCAACGTGGCGTCCACTCCGTGGACCAATGAGGTTACCTGGAAGGCAAGGGTGCGCTGGCCTTCGCGGGCCTGCGGTTTGGAGTCAACGGACTCGGCAATTGCGGCGATTTCCGCACGCGACAGGAATGTGAAGACCTTCAGGCGGTCGACCACATCGGCATCCGCTGTATTGAGCCAGAACTGGTACATGTCGAACGGGCTGCACATTGCGGCGTCGAGCCAGATGGCGTTGCCCTCGCTCTTGCCGAATTTGGTGCCATCGGAGTTGGTGATCAACGGTGTGCCCAGCGCATGGACGGAGGCCCCCTCAACCTTGCGGATCAGGTCGGCGCCACTTGTCAGGTTGCCCCACTGGTCGGAGCCGCCCTGCTGCAGCACACAGCCGTATTGGCGGTACAGCTCCAGGTAGTCCATGCCCTGCAGGATCTGGTAGCTGAATTCGGCGTAGCTGATGCCTTCATCGGAATTCAGGCGCGAGGCAACAATGTCCTTCTTGATCATGGTGCCGACCCGGAAGTACTTGCCAACGTCACGCAGGAAATCCAGCACCGACATGGGCTCGGTCCAGTCAAGGTTGTTGACCATGCGTGCAGCATTGTCACCTTCGAAGGAAAGGAACCGCTGCACCTGGCCCTGCAGGAAGCCAACCCACTCGGTTACGGTCTCCTTGGTGTTCATGGTGCGCTCCGCCGTCGGACGGGGGTCCCCCACCAGCCCAGTGGATCCGCCCACCAAACCCAGCGGCTTGTGGCCGGCCAGCTGCATGCGGCGCATGGTCAGCAACTGGACAAGGTTGCCAAGGTGCAGGCTGGGTGCGGTGGGGTCAAAGCCGCAGTAATAGGTGATCGGGGCACCGGCGAGCAGCTCTTCAAGGGCGGCTTCGTCGGTGGAGACCTGAACCAGGCCTCTCCACTTGAGCTCCTGCCAAACATTGGCGAAGCTGGGATCGTTCTCGGGGGCGCGGAGTTCAGTTTGCAAAGACACGCTTCAAAATTACCAGCACGACGGCGTTTCTTTCGATTCCTGCCCGGTTATGTCCCGCTGTGGCCACCAAGGTGACGACAGCGGGACAGCTTGGGCCAGTGCTTACGCTTCGATTCCCGCCGGCAGTGGCTCCGACGTGACAAAGCGCAGGCGCTGGGTGGGCCGGGTCATGGAAACGTAGAGGTCGCCAACACGGCCGTTGGCACCGGCAAGCAGGGCGGCAGGCTCAACAATGATGACGCCGTCAAACTCGAGCCCCTTTGCCTCGTGCGGGTCAATGACCACAATGTCCTGGTCCAGCGAACCTGCCCCGTGACCAATCCGGGCCCCATACACTGCACGCAGCCCGGCGGCGATGTCCTGCACCATGGAACGCGGCGCAATGACCGCCACCAGTCCCCCGCCGACCGCTGCAGTTTCCTCGGGCATGACGGCAACCACCCGTTCAACCACATCGGCTGGCGCAACGAAGTCAACGATGGGCTCCCACTCGCCGTCACGCACGGCCTTCGGCGCGGAGACCACCTGGCCCGCAGCATTGGCCATGCGCACGGCGGCCTCGGCGATTTGCGTAGGCGTGCGGTAGTTGACAGTCAGTTCCTCAATGTTCCAGCGTTCCCCGAGCAACGGTGTGAGCGCCTGCTGCCATGACATGGCGCCGGCTGCAGAGCTTGTTTGGGCGATGTCGCCAACGATCGTAAAGGACTTCACGGGACAGCGCCGCACCAAGAGGCGCCACTGCATGGGCGAAAGCTCCTGCGCCTCGTCAACCACCACGTGGCCGTAGGCCCAGGACCTGTCGGTCAGCGCACGTTCGGCGCTGGTCTGTGACTCGGCCTCCACGACGTTGTAGTCGGCCAGCTGTTCGGCCGTCAGGATGCCGTCAACACCGGAGTCCTCCAGCTGCTGGTTCATGTTGGAGATGGCTTTCTCCGCGTTGGCGAGATCACGCTTGCGCTGGGATTCGGCGCTGGCCTGTGCCCGGCCGCCGGTGGCATCCAGCTCACCCAGGAGTTCGGCTGCCTCATCCAGCAACGGCACATCCGACTCGCTCCAGGGTGCGCCGGGGCTGCGCAGCAGCAACTCTCGCTCGGCAGGGGTGAAGCCCGGTGTCACGGCAGCCAGGATCTCGGGTTTGCTGAACATGTCATCGACGAGCTGCTGGGCCGTCATGGGCATCCAACACAGGTTGAGCATGACGCGCACGTCGCGGGCCGACCGGACGTCCTCACCCAGATAGGACCTGTCCGCGTTGTTGCCGGCGCCGGCCGACTCAATATGTTCGCGCAATTGTTCGGTAAGTTCGCGCAGCAGGGTCTTCACGAAGGTGACGCGCGCTTCGTTGTGCGGCAGGCCGGTGGCCCGCGCCTTGTCCCTGGCTCGGCGCACCTGGCGGACCGAAAGGATCAAACGGGTGCCTTCGACGTCGAGCCTGACATCCTCCCGGGGCGTGCGCTGGCGGTTCGCCACGGCGTTGGCCACGACCTGGGCCATGGCGATGCGGCCCTTGAGTTCGGCGGTCTCAGCGGTTTCCGTCGCGGTGCCGTGCACGCCGGGGAAAAGGTTGCCAACGCTGGCCATGACGACGCCCGTTTCGCCCAGGGAGGGCAGCACCCGTTCAATGTATTTCATGAACGCGTTCGACGGGCCCACCAAAAGCACGCCTGCCGACTGCAGCCGTTCGCGGTGGGTGTAGAGCAGATACGCGGCGCGGTGCAGCGCCACTGCCGTTTTTCCGGTGCCCGGCCCGCCCTGCACCACCAGTGCACCGCTCAGCGGAGAGCGGATGATCCGATCCTGCTCAGCCTGAATGGTGCCAACAATGTCGTTCATGCGGCCCGTGCGCTTGGAATTCAGCGCGGCCAGCAACGCACCTTCGCCCTGCAGGTGTTCGCCTTCCACCAGCATGGTGTGGTCAAGGACGTCGTCCTCAATGGCCTTCACGTTGCGCCCCTGCAGCAGCAGGTGGCGACGGCGGCGAACGTTCATGCGCTCGAAGGCTGTCGCCTGGTAAAAAGTGCCTGCCTCGGGGGCACGCCAGTCCACCATCAGCTGGCGCAGGTCTTCGGCGGACAGCCCGATGCGGCCAATGTAGCGGACCTGCCCATCGTCCAGGTCCAGCCGGCCAAACACGAGCTTGTCGTCAACTGCATTCAGCTGTGCCAGGCGGTTCTCATAGAGCGTGGCAAAGGCGTCCCGCTCGGAGCGGTTTTGGTGTGTGCCCATGGACTTGGCGCGGCGCACTTCACCGAGCTGCTCCACCTTTTCCGCGCGAAGTTCATCCAGGCGTGAATAAAGACCGTCAACATAGCTGCGTTCTTGGGCCAACTCGTCGTCATACATGCAAGGCTCCTGATACGTAAGGCATACCGCCAAAAGGCGGACCGTCTATTCTATCCCTCTATCTGCACGGGCGCTGGCACATGTGAGCACGGCGACACAAAGCGCGGCGCCGCTACACGTGGAGCAACGAAACCACGTCACGGCCGCCCAGATTCGCCCGCCCCGGCAGTGCGTCAATCTCCAGCACCACACCGATGCCAGCCACCACGGCACCCGTGCGCTCAAGCAGGCTCGCAGCGGCGCCGAGCGTTCCCCCGGTGGCAAGCACGTCGTCGAGAATTAACACACGAGTGCCAGCTGGGACGTCGTCCTGGTGTATCTCCAAGGTGGCCTGCCCATACTCCAGGGAGTAGCTTTCGGCGTACACCTCCCGTGGCAGTTTTCCGGCCTTGCGGATGGTGACCACGCCGGTCCCCGTGGCGTAGGCAGCAGCCGCCGCAAGCAGGAAGCCGCGTGCCTCAACCCCGGCCACGGCGTCAAACTGTCCGTCGAAGGCCCCGACAATGGCATCGACCACCTGCTTCAACGCCGGGCCGTCGGCAAAAACGGGGGTTAAATCCTTGAAGACAATGCCCGGCGACGGGTAATCCTCAACGGTGGCGCACAACTGCTCAATTACCGCGGAAACGTGCGGATTGTCGGCGGTCGGACGGGAGTCGGAAATTAGTGTTTCGGGGGCGCTTGATCTCTCGTTCACCCTTCAACGGTACAGCGTCCCCACAAAGGCCTTTCCCGCCAGGGGCACGGTGCGCAGCCTGTGCCCCTGCGGCGCCTGTGCCGCCGCGGCGCCTCCGTCCAGCAGGATTGTTCCCGGCCAACGTTTGACACCCGCTGGCCTCCTGCCGGAGTTTGCCGGCGTTACTGGCTTCTTGGATCAAGTGGTGCGTCCGGAACTGCTGGTGCGGGCCGGCGCGGCCCACGCACAACTCCCGGCTTGAACCTGGAAACAGTGGGGTCCCCGGCGATCCAAAACCGCCACGGGTACTCCGCAGTGCCCCCGGGCCCGCTGATGCCGACGCGGGGACCCGCCATGACAGTTTGGACCGGCGTCTCCGGCAGTGTGACTGTCACCTCTCCCCCGAGCGCTGCCACACCATTGTGTGCAAGGTTGAATCCCATGGCCTTGGTCAGCCGCGCCGGTCCCTGCGCCAGTTCCTGGTCGCGTTTGGCTGTGGGGCGGCGTGCGCGCGCCAAGTCCAGCCCTTCCACCACTTCGCCTGCCCGCATCAAGCATCCGGAGGATTCCCCCGCCGGGCGGCACACCAGATTGGCGCAAAAATGCATGCCATAGGTGAAGTAGACGTACAAGTGTCCGGGCGGGCCAAACATCACTGCATTGCGGTTGGTCTTGCCCCTGTAACTGTGGGCCCCCGGGTCCGGATCGAGGGAATCCGCCGGGCCCAGATAAGCTTCCACCTCGGTCAGACGAACGACGACGGGGCCTTCCGGAGTCTCATGGCGCACCAAGGCGCCGAGCAATCTGGGCGCCACGACGGTGGCAGGATTTTGAAGTAGCTCAAGGATGTCAACTGGCTGGCCCATATTCTCAACCTAGCAGGCGGCGCCGAGCCGGGAGCAGGACTTGGCAGGCGGCGCCGCGCTGTGGGCCGGACTCCAGCGGGAAGCTCCGGGCGGCACTCCCACTCACTGGTACTGGAGGGAACAGCGTTAGGAGGGTCCGGCGTCGTCCGCTTCCGTGTAAAACACAGTGGTGCGCGCGGCCGCAGCCCTCGCCGCTTCCGGATCGGTGCCGTTGGCGATGGCGGCGTCGGCCCAGGCACTGCTGCTGGCCGCCGTAAACGGGTTCATCACCTCGGGCGGCAACGGGTTGGCCGGGCCGGTGGGCAGCCCGCGCAGAAAATCGTCCAAGCCCACCAGTGCTTGGTCCCAGCCGACGCCAACAGCGCCCGTGCCATACGTTTCCAGCATTTCGGTGCCGGCCGGAACCGTGTGGTCCAGCTCGAAGAGCGTGTGGTCCGTGTTGGTGGCGGTAAGACGGACTTCCAGTTCCGAATGCGGCCCCTCGCCAAAGACCCACGAGATCCGGAAGGATCGTGGCGCCGTGCAGTCGAGGATGTCTCCGGAGGCATTGCCATCCAAGGCGTAATTCCCGCCATCGCGCAGGTCGCCCGTGACGGGCAGAAACCACTGGCGGATGCGCTCCGGCGCGGTGCAGGCGGCCCACACGTCCCCCGCCGAGGCGGACAGTTCCTGCTGCAGGACAACGGTGACGGCGTCCCGATGGCCCAGCTGGGCTGTCCTGACGCTGCGTGTGACGTCGGTGAGTGCTTTCATCATGTCCCTCATGCCGCCAACCCTAGGTGCGGCCCCTGTCCGGGGGCAAGGGGTCGCGGGTGAAGATCTGAGTCTGCCCCTCCCCTGCGGATGGGAGGATGGAATCATGACATTTGCGTTGCCGTTCACTCCCCCGTTTGAACCCGGAATCTTTGGCTTTTTGGCGGCGCGTGCCGTGGCCGGTGTTGAGGAGGCAGATTCTGCAAACTATGCCCGCACAATCCTTCTGCCCGGGGGACACGGCTGGTTCCGTGTCAGCTGGGACGGCCACGCCCTGTGGCTGGAGCAGGATTTGGAAGACCCCACCGACGCTGCCGAACTGCTTGCAAGGGTTCGACGGCTGTTTAACGTGGATCATGATCCGGTGCAGGCCGACACCGCCCTGAGTGCCCACGCGTTGCTTGCGGCACGGGTGGCAGCACTTCCCGGCATCAGGCTCCCCGGCTGCGTGGATCCAGCCGAAATCCTCATTCGGGCCATGATTGGCCAGCAAATCACTGTGGCAGCCGCCCGCACCGCCCTCAACCAACTGGTGGCATTGAGCACCCCCAGCCGGTTGCCACACGGGACCATGACGCATTTCTTCCCAAGCCCGTCCGAGGTTGCCTCCCACGGGCGGAACATTCTGCGAGGTCCGCAACGGCGGATCGATTCCATCGTGGCCGTTGCCGCAATGCTGTCCGACGGATCCTTGCAACTCGGCCCGGGCGACACCGAGGAATCCCTGGCCGAAAAGCTCCTCCCGATCGCCGGCATCGGACCGTGGACTGTTGGATACGTCGCCATGCGGGTACTGGGCAGCAGCGACATCTTCCTGCCCGGCGACGCAGCTGTCCGCAACGGCTACGGTCTCCTCCGGGGCGACTCCCTGGCCGAAGCCCGCACCATCAAAACACAAGAGCTGAGCACCATGGCCGCACCGCTGGCACCTTGGCGCTCCTACCTGACCTTGCACTTGTGGCGGGACTCCGGGGGCAAATAGCCTGGCTCGCTGAGGCAAGTCCCCGGCGTGCGGGTAGCATCAATGAAGTGAATTCCGTTGGCACCCCCGGGCCCGAGCTGCGTATCTATGGCGGCGTCCTGCTCAGAAACTCACCGTTGCCGGGACCACGTGCCAAGGCCGTGATCCTGGCACTGGCGCTGGCCCGCGGCCGGTCGCTCAGCACGGCGGTCCTGATTGATGAGGTCTGGGGCCTGGATGCACCGGCCGGTGCCACGACGGCGCTGCACACCATGGTCTCGCGCATCCGGACCAGCCACTGGCAGGGTCTGATCACCTCCGCCGACGCCGGCTATGCCCTGAGCGTGGCGCCGGCAGAAATCGACTACTGGGCAGTGGACTCCCTTCTCGCCTCGGCGCGTGCTGCGCTGGGGCAACCCGAACGTGCCCTGGCGCTGCTGGACACCGCAGCCAGCCTGAGCTCCGGTGATGCCGCCGCGGGAACGGCAGCCTCGCCAGTCCTGGCGGATTTCCGGCATCGTGCTGAACAACAACGTGCCGCGATTGCGCGCCTGCAGGCCCAGACGCTGGCCGCCAACGGCGACCACGAGGCAGCCGCAGACATGCTGGGCACCTTGTCGGACGCGGCACCGCTGGATGAAACCGTGCAATTGGAGTACCTCACTGCCCTTCATGCCAGCGGCCGTTCCGCTGCTGCATTGTCGGCCTATGACACGTTTCGCCGCAGGCTCCGCCACGAACTGGGCACCAGCCCCGCGCCCGCGTTGACCCGGTTGCATGCCCTGCTGCTGCAAACACCGTCCGACGCCGGGAACCCACCTGCCGTTTCCGCCCCAACACTTGTCGAACCCGCGCCCACCCGGCCTGCCCACCAGTCCTTTGGCTTGCGGGCCGCCCCCAACGAACTCCTTGGCCGTGCCGGCGATGTTGCTGCCATTGAGGGGCTCATGCGCACCGGACGGCTGACAACCATTCTGGGCATTGGCGGCCTGGGCAAGACCCGCGTGGCCCAGGAACTGGCCAACAGAAGCGCTGCACGAGGCACGCCATCGGTGTTGGTTGTTGAGCTGGCCGGCATCCGGACCCCGGAGGACCTATGGCTGTCCCTGGCCGACGCCGCCGGCATACAGGAGGCCCGGGCGGTGCGGGCGCTTCAGGACAAGCGGCCGGTTGTGGATCCGCGCAACCGGACGCTGGCCCGCCTCGCCGAACAAACCACGCTGCTCGTCATGGACAACTGCGAACATTTGATTGACCCCGCAGCCGAGGCCGTTGCCGACATACTGGCCAAGTGCCCGGGCGTCTCTGTGCTCGCCACCAGCCGTTCGCCCTTGAGCATTGCCGGCGAACGAATCCACCAGCTTTCGCCGCTGGCCACCGACGGCAGCTCGGGCACACCGGCTCCAGCCGCCGTCGAACTTTTCCTTGAACGCGCTCTTGCCGCACGCCCCGGCGCCACCCTGGACGGCACTGTTGTGCGCAGGTTGTGCCGCGCCCTTGACGGGCTGCCGCTGGCCATCGAGCTGGCTGCTGCACGGGTGAGGCTCATGAGTGTCGAGGACATTGAACGCAGGCTCACACACCGGTTCGAGTTGTTGGTCAACACTGACCGCACCGCGCCGGACAGGCACAGGACCCTGACTGCCGTGATCGGGTGGAGTTGGGAGCTGCTGACCGGGAACGAGCGGGCGGTGGCGCGCAGGCTGGCCCACTTCCCCAGCGGCTTTTCCCTCGCGGCGGCACTGGCCACGGTGGGCAGGATTCCCGATTCCACCGGTCAGATGCTCGCGGATACGGACATTGAGGGCGGCCTGGAAGCCTTGATCAACCAGTCGCTGGTCTTGGCGGAGGACGATCCGGGCACTGGACTGGTTCGCTTCAGGATGCTTGAAACGGTGCGGGAATATGCCGCGCTCCGGCTTGGACAGTCCGGCGAAAACACGCAGGCGGAACGGGCCATGGTCGGGTGGGCCGTGGCTTTCGCCCAGCATGCCCTCGCCAACAGCAGCGGGGTGCACCAGTTGGAGACCATCCGGCACGTCACGGCCGAACAGGAAAACCTGCTCCACGCCCTGCGCAAAGCTTTGGCCGCGACAGAACAGGACCCCGAAAGTTCCGCCAAGGCTGTTTTTGCCATCTTCGGCATCCTGGCCAACTACTGGTCCCCACGGGGCATGCACGGTGAGGTCTTTGTCTTTGCCGCACCCATTCTGGATGCCACCACAGCCTATCGGCCCGACCCGGAGACGGCGGACGCGGCAGTGTTTTCGCTCAGCGTCATCTGTATGACAACCATGATTTTCAGCCTGCGGCAGGGTGCCGCCGCCAGGGTGCGCATCGGCAGGATCGTGCGCTCGGGGATCCATCTTTCGCCCCTGACCGATGCCATGGCCCGGCTGCTTCTTGCCGCCGGCAACGAGTCCAGGGCCATGGCCTTGATGGCACGGCTGCGCCACGACCGGCACGACGACGTTGCCGCCCTGGCACTGCTGCTCAGCGGACTGTGGGCGGAGAACAACGGACGGCCGCATGACGCCATCGACTTCGCGGAGCGGTCTTTTGCCTTGTCCGAAAAGCTGCAGGACACCTGGTCCTCCGGCTCGGCCGCCGACCTTGCCGCGCAGCTCTACAGCCAAAGCGGGAACCCGAGCCAGGGTCTGCGGTGGGCCGGGCGGGCCATTGAGCGCATGGCCCTGGTGGGGGCTGAACCCGACATCCGCAACGCCACCCTCATGGTCGCCTTGAACCATGCGGCCCTGGGCGAGGCGGGTCCTGCCCAGCAGGCCCTGGACCAGGTCAATTCGATGCCGCACGACGGGGAATCCCAATCTGAGCTGCCCATGCTGACCACTGCCGCTGCGGCCGAGATCGCCTTCGCCGGCAACCAGGACGAGGAGGGGCTCAGGCTCTACCGGACGTTGGGACGGCCAACCGTGAGCCGGCGCAGTGAGGGGCCCGTGGGCCTGATTCTGGCCGCCGCGCAGCTCTGTGCCGAGCTGCTGTACAACCCCGACGTCGCAACCAGCACCGACGCTGCCGGCGCGGCGAAGCGACTGCGCATTGCCGGCATAGTCTCGCTGCGACACTCGGGCTTGTGGGTTGACCAGCCGGTGCACGGCAGTGCCGCCCTGGCCGTGGGCGCCTGGCATGCGACTCTGGCCGAACCGGGAAGTGCCCGTGCCGCCGTCGGACTTGAGCTGATGGCGCTGGCGGAGGTAATGGCCGGCAGACAGGATGAAGCCGTGCTGCTCCGCCGTCGGCACACCCCTGCGGCCTCACGGCGGCATGGGCAGGGAGCCCTGGACGCAGCAAAGCGTTCGGTGGCCGGCCTGGCAACGAACCAGGCACAAGCCGCCGAACGCTTGTTGAAACTGTATTCCAGCCCCGTGCTGCGCGGTGTTTAGCGTGCGGGAGGGCCGGGACGGTCAGGCTTTGCGCATATAGGCGCGCACGGTCAGTGGAGCAAAGACGGCCACGATGACAAGCGCCCCGACCACGGCCCATACGGCCGCCATGCCGATCTGGCCGGTGTTGGCAAGCTCGCGCACGGCCGTGACCACGTGTGAGACCGGGTTGACGTTGGCGAACGCGCGCAGCCAGGAAGGCAGGCTGTCGGCGGGGACGAACGCGTTTGAGAGGAACGTCAGCGGGAACAAAATAATCATGCTCATGCCCTGAACGCTTGAGGCGCTGCGGGCGATGACGCCGAAGAACGCCCAGATCCAGCTCACCGACCAGGCACAGAACATGACCAGCAGGCCGGCAAGGACGACGGCGCCAAGCCCGCCTGCCGGGTGGTAGCCCATGACCCAGCCGGTGGCGAAGGTCAAGGTGATGGCAATTGCGTAGCGCAGGGTGTCGGTCAGCAAAGCACCGGCCAACGGGGCGATGCGGGCGATGGGCAGGGACTTGAACCTGTCGAACACCCCCTTGTCCATGTCTTCGCGCAGTTGCACGCCGGTCACCATGGAGGTGGTGATGACGGTCTGGACAAGGATGCCAGGAATCATCAACGGCAGGTACTCCTGCACATTGCCGGCGATGGCGCCGCCAAAGATGTACGCAAACATGAGCGTGAACAGGATGGGTTGGACGGTGACGTCCACCAGCTGCTCGGGGGTGCGCCGGATTTTCAAGAGGCCGCGCCAGGCCATGGTGAGCGTGTTTTCCAGGATTTGCTTCGGCCCCACGTAGTTGCGCAGGGAGCCGGAATTGTTCAGTAGTGCCGGGGTTACTGTGCTCATCGCGCGGTCTCCAATTCAGATGTTGGGGCATTTGTGCCGGTAGTGTCGGCGCCGGTGTCGTGGCCGGTCAGGGTCAGGAACACCTCGTCGAGCGTCGGTTGCTGGACGGAAATTTCCGCCACGGGGATGCCGTCCCGGCGCAGTGCCACCAGCAGGTCGGTGACAAGGTCCGCGCGTTGCATGGGTGCGCTCAGACGCGCGGCTTCGGGGGAAACTGCCGATTCAACACCAAGGGTCGTCCGGATCAGTTCGCGTGCGGCCGGGACGTCGGCGGTGTTGCTCAGTCGCAGCTGCAGGGCGGCAATGCCCACCGACTGTTTGAGTTCGTCTGTGGTTCCTTCGGCCACCACTCGGCCCTTGTCGATGACCGCTACACGGTCAGCCAGTTGGTCGGCCTCGTCCAGCATTTGTGTGGTGAGCAGCACCGTGGAGCCTGCTGCAACAAGGCGCCGGATGGTTCCCCACATTTGGCTGCGGGTTCGCGGGTCAAGTCCGGTGGTGGGTTCGTCCAGGAAAATCAGCGGCGGCTGGGCGATCAAGCTTGCGGCCAGATCCAGCCGGCGGCGCATGCCACCGGAGAAGTTTTTCAACGGCCGTTTCGCTGCATCTGTCAGGCCAAACTCCTCCAGCAGCTCCGCCGCCTTCAGCTTGGGCGCCGGGCCGCGCAGGCCCAGGAGCTTGGAGAACAAGACAAGATTCTCGGTGGCGCTCAGGTTTTCATCGACCGAGGCGTACTGGCCGGTGACGCCGATGAGCTGGCGGACAATCTGCGCCTCGGAACGGACATCGAAGCCAAAGATCTTGGCTTCCCCCGCATCGGGGCGCAGGAGTGTGGCCAGCATGGAGATGGTGGTGGTCTTGCCGGCGCCGTTGGGTCCCAGCACGCCGTAGACGGTGCCGGTTTTGACGGCGAGGTCCACGCCGTCGACGGCACGATTGCTGCCAAAAAGTTTGACCAGACCGTGGGCCTCGATGGCCAAGTCGGTGGGTCGGGTTGTCGATACCATGATCGGTTCCTTTGTTGTTCAAGGTTTCCGTGCTTCTTGGTATCAAGTTTTCACGCCCCCGCTTACAGCCGGCTTACGTGGGCCTTACATGGAAAATGGTTTCAGGTGTGCGGAGTAAGGTGCTTTGCGGCTCCGGGGGCCGGGCCGCCGGCGGCGTGGGCAGCACCGGCGGTCCTGCCGGGGAATGCTACAGCGGCAGTGTCATGCCCAAGGAGAAGTTCAGGCCCGTGGCGAACGTGAGGTACATCAGCCAAAGCCCGGTGACCAGGTGCCAGAAGCCGAGGGCCCGCTCACCCCAGGCCTGGCCGATGCTGTGGAAGAAGTCGCTGATGTAGATCTGTGTCAGTCCGCAGAAAAGCAGGCCAACGGGCCAGTCGCCCGCGTTGAAGAACACAACCAGGCCCAGGACCGAGATGACGGTGAACGCGACGGACATGCCCGCGTTCGGTCGCGGATCGCTGCCCTGCCAGCGGTTGTAGCCCAGCGCGAACCAGTGGATGCCGTACGCCGAGAAGGCGAGTGCTGCCATGTACAGCGGCGGGTCCTTGAACACCTGGAACCACGTCATGCCGACAAAGAGGATGAGTCCGGTGACGAGCTGGCAGAGGCCCGGGAGCCAGATGCCCCACACACCCGTCGACTTGTCCACGGATTCATTCCGCTTGGGCCAGTGGAACAATTCCTCGGGACCGTAGATCAAATATCCCGTTCCCAAACCAAAAAACCCAGTGCCAGCGGTGCAAACGCCGATGATGCAAAGATCAAGTTCATTGCCCTACTCCTTTGATTTACTGAAAAGCCAGTGACGTTTCAGAAAGGTTCATAGGCATGCACTTCCTCAGTCCCCCAAATGGGTTGCCTCAAGGAACGGCGGCGTAGGCGGGCACGGGTGCCTGCTCCAAACGTACGACGACGGACTTGGACACCGGGGTGTTGCTCCCGTCCGCCGTGGCATCGAGGGAGACAAGGACGTTTGCTTCGGGGAAGTATGCGGCGACGCAGCCGCGTGCGGTGGGGTAGCTGATGATCCGCTGTCCTCGCAGGACCCTGTCGATGCCATCCGGGGATTCGCTGTGGATGTCCACGTAGCTGCCGTCGGCAATGCCCAGCCCGGCCAGGTCGTCCGGGTTCACGAACAGCACGTGCCGGCCCTTCTTCACCCCGCGGTACCTGTCATTGAGGGTGTACATGGTGGTGTTGAACTGGTCATGGGCGCGCACGGTTTGCAGCAGCAGCCTGCCCTCGGGAACTTCCACCGTCTCGATTTCACTGACGGTGAAGATCGCCTTGCCGGAGGGTGTGGGGAACGTGCGGCTGTCCCGCGGCGGGTGGGGCAGGACGAATCCGCCGGGGCGCCGGACCTTGGTGTTGTAGTCCTCGCACCCCTTGCACACGCGGCCGATGTGCTCGCGGATGGTGTCGTAGTCGGCCTCAAAACCGGCCCAGTCGATGGGGTGGCCGCTGCCGAGCACGGCACGCGCCAGCCGGCTGACAATGGCCATCTCGGACAGCAGGTTCGGCCCCACCGGCTCCACTTTCCCGTGGGAGGCGTGCACGGCGCACACGGTGTCTTCCACCGTGACAAACTGCTCCCCGGAAGCCTGCCGGTCAATTTCGGTCCGGCCCATGGTGGGCAGGATCAAGGCCTGCTCCCCCACAAACGCGTGCGAACGGTTCAGCTTGGTGGACACCTGCACCGAGAGTTTCAGCTTTTGCAGGGCGGCCTCGGCGACGGCGGTGTCGGAGATGGCGCCGACAAGGTTTCCACCCATGGCGAAGAGTACCTTGAGCGTGCCGTCGCGCATGGCCCGGATGCTTTGCACGGCATCCACCCCGTTCTCCCGGGGCGGGTTGAAATCGAATTCCTTCTCCAGCGCGTCCAGGAACGCCGGCGGCATCTGCTCCCAGATGCCCATGGTCCGGTCCCCTTGGACGTTGCTGTGTCCGCGGATGGGTGAGGGCCCGGCGCCGGGCTTGCCGATGTTGCCGCGCAGCAGGAGCAGGTTGATGATTTCCTTGATGGTGGGCACGGCCCGCTTGTGCTGGGTCAGGCCCATCGCCCAGGTGACGATGACCTTGTCGGCCTTCAGGTAGCGGGCGGCGAGCTCGTCAATTTCGGCTGTCCGCAGGCCGGTGGCAGCAAGCACGGCTGCGTCGTCAACGTCCTCGATGTGGGCCTGATAGTCTGCCAGGCCCTGGCAGCTCGCCTCCAGGAAAGCATGGTCCAGCACTGCGCCCGGTGCGGCCGCCTCGGCTGCGAATACCCGCTTGGCAACGGCCTGCATGAGCGCCATGTCGCCAGCCAGCCGGATCTGCAGGAACTGGTCGGCCAGGTCCGTGCCCTTGCCCACCAGGCCACGGGGTTTCTGCGGGTTCTTGAAGTTGATCAGCCCGGCCTCGGGCAGTGGGTTGACGGCGACGATGGACGCGCCGGCCTGCTTCGCCTCTTCCAGCGCCGTCAGCATGCGCGGGTGGCAGGTGCCGGGGTTTTGACCCATGATGATGATCAGGTCCGACTTGGCAAAGTCTTCATAGGAGACGGCGCACTTGCCCACTCCAATGGTCTCCCCCATGGCCAGCCCTGTGGATTCATGGCACATGTTGGAGCAGTCCGGCAGGTTGTTGGTGCCGAAGGCCCGGGCAAACAGCTGGTACTGGAAGGCGGTTTCATTGCTGGTGCGGCCGCTGGTATAAAAGGCGGCCTCATCCGGGGAATCGAGGCTGTTGAGTTCCCGGGCCACGATCCGAAACGCGTTGTCCCAGCTGATCGGCTGGTAGTGGTCGGAGCCGGCTGGTTTGTAGACCGGGTCGACAAGCCGGCCCCGCTGGCCCAGCCAGTATTCGCTGCGGTCCCGCATGGAGGAAACCGAGTTGGCCTCCCAGAAGTCCTGCGGCACGGTCAGCAGCCCCGCCTCCCAGGTGACGGCCTTCGCGCCGTTCTCACAGAATTCGGCGGTCTTGCGGTCCGGCGGATCCGGCCAGGCGCAGCTCATGCAGTCAAAGCCGTCTTTTTGGTTCATGGCCAGCAGGGTTTTGGCGGCACGGGCCGGCCCCATGGCGGCGACCGCCTGGGGCAGGGAATCGGTCAGGCTTTTGAGTCCCACCGCCGACCGCAGGGGGCGGCTGACTTTCATGTCGGCGTCTGAGTCATTCTGGACCGGGGGCTTGCTGCTCATGGCACACGCAACCTTCTGTTGGAAGAATGAGCTCTCCGGGATGAAGGGTGGAAGCCGGTCATACCGGTTCCACGCACGGCCTTGTGCAAGTTCCCCCCAACAACCCGCACGCCGACCGGCATGGAATTGGCTGGTGTCTCCGGTCTATCACCGACCGTTGACAAAGGCAACGAACTTTACTGGTGATGCAACTCACATGCGTGTTGTTTTGGGCCGCAGCCCACGGGAACGTCAGCCGCCGATGTACGACATTTCAATCTTCCTCATGCCCGGCGTCTTGGCGCTGCGCAGTTCCGAGTACCTGTCCGTCCGAGCACCCCACAGGGCGGCCAGCGCATTGGCCAGCTCGTCGTCGGTGGCGCCGCCGCGCAACAGTTCCCGCAGGTCGGTGCCCTTGGTGGCGAACAGGCAGGTGAACAGCTTGCCGTCGGCGGAGAGCCGGGCCCGCGTGCAGCCCCCGCAGAATGCCCGGGTGACGCTGGAAATGGCGCCAATCTCGCCGGCACCATCGACGTACCGCCAGCGCTGAGCGGTTTCGCCGGGGTAGTTGGCCTCCACCGGCTCCACGGGAAACACCGCATTGATCCGGGCCATCACCTCCGTGGAGGGCACCACCTGGCCCATCTCCCACCCGTTGGAGGATCCCACGTCCATGTATTCAATGAAGCGCAGGATGAATCCCGTGCCGCGGAAATGCCGGGCCATCTCGACAATGCTGTGATCGTTCAGCCCGCGCTTGACCACCATGTTGACCTTCACCGGGCCCAGGCCGGCGGACTGGGCGGCGTCGATCGCGTGCAGGACTTTCGCCACGGGGTAGGCGACGTCGTTCATGGCCTGGAAGACGGCGTCGTCCATGGAATCCAGCGACACCGTGACCCGGTCCAGGCCGGCGGCCTTGAGCGCCTCCGCCTTCTGTGCGAGGACGGAGCCGTTGGTGGTCATGGCAAGGTCTGGCGGTTCGCCCTCGGGGGTCCGGAGCGCGGCGAGCATGCCGATGAGGTCCTCGATGCCACGGCGCAGCAGCGGTTCACCACCGGTCAGCCGGATTTTGCGCACACCGTGGTCCATGGCGATCCGGGCGAGGGTGGTGATTTCCTCGAAGGTGAGCAACTGGTCGTGGGGCATGAACACGAAGTCGCGGCCGAAAATTTCCTTGGGCATGCAGTAGACGCAACGGAAGTTGCAGCGGTCCGTGACGGAAATTCGCAGGTCCCGCAACGGGCGCTGCAGCTTGTCGGTCAACAAGGGGGCAGCCATGGTTCAACCTCCAACGCGGGCCGGGCCTTGGCCAGCCCCTGTCTTCCACTTTAGGCCTGCCCGGCGCCGGCGTCGAGGGGTGGGCCCGCCGGTGCGGCGCCCCGAAAAACTGCTACTTCGCGGCGAACGCCGACGGCCAGGGCAACAGCACTGGCAACTCCACAGAATCCGCGGCGGCTTCGGCCCGCAGGCTGCCCATGGTGGGGGTGCGGCCCGACAGCCACGCCGCGATGTCCGTGAGCATCCCCTGAATGGATACGGCGCTCTCGCCCGAGCCCATCGTCATCGGCGGCAGGGCCAGCGGCAGCAGCTTCAGGTGGATGTCCCCGGGCACGCGGGCCGACAGGAACTCGATCAGGTACAGGCAGAACTCCTTGGACCAGGTCTCGGGCCCGCGGCCCAGTTGCAGGTCGGCCAGGTGGATGACAAGCTCGCGCCAGTACGCCAGCGCACCATCGCGCACCACGCCGTCGCGGTAACTGATGGGCAGGTCCCACTGTGCGTCATCGAGCCCGTCGAGGACACTCAGCGCACGGGTGAATGCGGCCGAAATGTAGTCCCGGTGCTCTTGGGCGGTGTGCCCGGCATTCATCTCGATTGCCTGTGTCCGGGCGCCCTGGCCGCCGTCGTAAAACTCGATCAGCTCCCCGCGCAGGGCATACTCGACCTGCCTGGCCACGGCGTTGGAAACATGCGCGATATGCGCCATAACATGCCCGCGGGTCCAGCCGGGCAGATCGGTGGGGACCAGGACGTCGGCGTCGCTGAGGCCCCCCAGTTTTGCGCTTACATTGTCCGCTGCAGCCTTGAGCCGGTCCACCAGCTGCGCGTTTGAAATATCAGTCATGCCCCCAGCCTAACGGTCGAGGGGCCCGCCGCGAGCTTGCGAGGGGTGGGAGACCGTTGGGCGCTAACGGTCGAGGGGCCCGCCGCGAGCTTGCGAGGGGTGGGAGACCGTTGGGCGCTAACGGTCGAGGGGCCCGCCGCGAGCTTGCGAGGGGTGGGAGACCGTTGGGCGCTGGAACAGGAAATGCCCGCATCCATCCAGGATGCGGGCATTTCCTGTCAGCTGCCTTGGCCAGGTGCCAAGGGAAGCACGACGCCGGTCAGGCCAGGAGGGCGCGAACCTCGCCGAGCTGCCCCTCAAGGGCAGCCAGCTGCGCCAGCACTGCGGCTGGTGCGGTGCCGCCCTGCGCACTGCGGCTGTTCAGCGAGCCGTTGGTGCTCAGCACGGTGCGGACCTCCGGGGTGAGGTGCGCCGAGATGCCGGCGTACTCCCCGTCTGTCAGGTCCCACAACTCCACGCCGCGAGCCTCGGCAACCTTGACGGCCGCGCCCGAAAGCTCGTGGGCGTCACGGAACGGCACGCCCTGGCGGACAAGCCATTCTGCGATGTCGGTTGCCAGCGCGAAGCCCTGCGGGGCAAGAGCTTCCATCCGCTCGGTGTTGAACACCAGTGTTGCCATCATGCCGGAGACTGCCGGCAGCAGCAGCTCAAGGGTGTCGGCCGCGTCAAAAACCGGCTCCTTGTCTTCCTGCAGATCCCTGTTGTACGCCAACGGCAGGCCCTTCAGTGTTGCCAACAGCCCGGTCAAATCGCCAATCAAGCGACCCGCCTTGCCGCGGGCAAGCTCTGCCACGTCGGGGTTTTTCTTCTGCGGCATGATCGAGGACCCGGTGGAGTAGGAATCGTGGAGCTTCACGAAGGAGAACTCCTTGGTGGCCCACAGGATGACTTCCTCGGAGATCCGTGACAGGTCGACGCCAATCATGGCGCAAACCCAAGCGAACTCGGCGAAAACGTCACGTGAAGCAGTCCCGTCAATCGAGTTCCACGCAGCCGAGTCAAAGCCAAGATCCCCCGCGACGGCGTTCGGGTCAAGCCCCAGCGACGAACCCGCCAGTGCGCCTGAACCATACGGCGAAACAGCCGCACGCTTGTCCCAATCAACCAGACGCTGCACGTCCCGCAGCAGCGCCCAGGCATGCGCCAGCAGGTGGTGGCTGAGCAGCACCGGCTGGGCATGCTGGAGGTGCGTGCGCCCGGGCATGGCAACACCGTGATGTGCCTTGGCCTGCTCCACCAGGGCATCAACGACGGAAAGCACCCCCCCGGCAATGATCTTCGCGTGGTCGCGCAGGTACATGCGCCCCAGCGTGGCGACCTGGTCGTTGCGTGACCGGCCGGCACGGAGCTTGCCGCCCAATGCCGTTCCGGCCCGCTCGATCAAGCCGCGCTCCAACGATCCGTGCACGTCCTCATCGGATTCGGACGGACCGTAGGCGCCGGATTTCACATCCGCTTCAAGCTCATCCAGGGCCTTCAGCATGCCCTCAAGCTCTGATGCGTCAAGCAGGCCCGCCGTGTTCAGGACACGGGCATGTGCCTTTGAACCGGCAATGTCGTACAGGGCCAGACGCCAGTCAAAGTGCGTTGACTTGCTCAGTGCGGCAAGGGCATCTGCGGGGCCGCCTTGAAAGCGGCCACCCCACAGTGCACCCTCATTTGTTCCGTGGCTCATGGTTACAGGCCCAGGACGCGCTGGTCGCGCGTTGAGGCAACCTTCGAGGACATGCCCCACAGCTCGATGAAGCCCTTGGCCTGTGACTGGTCGAACGTGTCGCCGGTGTCGTAGGTTGCCAGGTCAAAGTCGTACAGGGATGTCTCTGAGCGGCGGCCGTTGACGATGGCCTGGCCACCGTGCAGGGTCAGGCGGATGTCGCCGTTGACGTGCTGCTGGGTGTCTTCGATGAAGGCGTCAAGTGAACGCTTCAGCGGTGAGAACCACTGGCCGTCGTAGACCAGCTCGGCCCAGCGCTGGCCGACCGTCGCCTTGAAACGTGCCTGCTCGCGCTCGATGGTGATGTCCTCGAGGTGCTTGTGCGCTGTCATCAGCACCATGGCACCGGGTGCTTCGTAAATTTCACGGCTCTTGATGCCAACAAGGCGGTCCTCGACGACGTCGATGCGGCCCACACCCTGGGCGCCGCCGCGGCGGTTCAGTTCCTGGATTGCCTGCAGCGGGGTGACCTTCACGCCGTCAATGGCGACGGGGATGCCCTTGCTGAAGGAAATGACAACCTCGTCGGGTGCCGGCGGGAATTCCGGGGTGGCCGTGTAGTCGTAGATGTCCTTGGTGGGGGCATTCCAGATGTCTTCGAGGTAGCCGGTTTCAACCGCGCGACCCCAAACATTCTGGTCAATCGAGTACGGGTTCTTCTTCGTGGTCTCGATGGGCAGGTTGTGGGACTCTGCGTAAATGATGGCCTTGTCGCGGGTCAGGGCCAGGTCGCGGACCGGGGCAATGCACTTCAGGTCCGGGCCGAGGGTCTGGATGCCGACCTCAAAGCGGACCTGGTCGTTGCCCTTGCCGGTGCAGCCGTGGGCCACAGTGGTGGCACCAAATTCCCGTGCGGCCTTGACCAGGTGCTTGACGATCACGGGGCGGGAGATGGCCGAGACCAGCGGGTAGTGGCCCTGGTACAGCGCGTTGGCCTGCAGCGTCGGCATGGCGTACTCGTTGGCAAACTCGTCGCGGGCGTCAGCAACATACGCCTCGACGGCGCCACAGCCCAGGGCTCGCTGGCGGATGTCCTCCAGGGACTCGCCGCCCTGTCCCACGTCGACAGCCACGGCGATAACTTCTGCACCGGTGGCTTCGCCGATCCAGCCAATGGCAACGGAGGTGTCGAGGCCACCGGAGTAGGCCAATACAATGCGATCAGTCACGTTCTGTCTCCCTAATGTTGAAAACTCGTCAGATGCAAAAGACCGTCGGAGTGTATTTTCACGTTACTTGAAATCATAATGCATGATTATGCATTCTTGCTAAAATATATCCATCCCGCCGCCGGCCGTGTCCCCCACCCTAAAGCCGAACTAGGCCCCGGAGCTTGATTCAGCGGCAAATTGCAGGAACCTGTCCGCAACAGCTTCCCCGCCCAGCGCGTCCCGGCTGATGACCATGACGGTGTCATCCCCGGCAATGGTGCCAAGAATGGACGGCATGACTGAATGGTCAATGGCCAGGGCCAGGAAGTTGGCAGCGCCCGGCGGGGTTCGCAGCACGGCAATGTTCCCTGAGGCCTCGGCCGTCACCAGCAGCTCCCCGCACAAACGGACCAGGCGCGTGTCAAGCAACTCCTGCGAGGAGACCGAATGCACGCTGCGGTCCCCGCCTTCGCGCGGCAGGGCATAGATCAAGCCGCCGTCCTTGCCCCGCACCCGCACGGCCCGCAGCTCCACCAGGTCCCGAGACAGCGTCGCCTGCCCCACCACGAGGCCGTCGTCGGCCAGCAAAGATGCCAGCTCTGCTTGGGAGCGCACGGCCCGGCTGTTCAGCAGGGCCTGCACCCGGGCTTGCCGGGCGGTCTTGGTGGCCGGCATGCCGGCGGGAATGGAGGACTTGGCCATGGCTACGCGCCAGTCCCGCGGTTGGCGGCGCCGGCAGCGGAAGCCGCGGCAGCACCGGCGTCGGACTTCTCCGCCGACTTCTCAACCAGCCACACCATGAGCGCCTTCTGGGCGTGCAGGCGGTTCTCGGCCTCGTCCCAGACCACCGACTGCGGGCCGTCAATGACGGAAGCCGAGATCTCGTAGCCGCGGTAGGCGGGCAGGCAGTGCAGGACGATGGCGTCAGGGGCGGCCTGGGCGAGCGCGGCGTCGTCGAGCGCGTACTCGGTGAAGAGCTCCAGGCGCTGGGCTTTTTCCTCCTCCTGGCCCATGGAAACCCACGTGTCGGTGACGAGGACGTCGGCGCCGGCAACGGCCTCGGCAACATCCGTGGTGATGAGCACCGAGCCGCCGGTCTGGGCTGCGCGTTCCTGCGCGGCCCGCACGACGGCGTCCGCCGGCAGATGCCCGGCAGGCCCGGTGATGCGCACGTGCATGCCTGCCGTGACGCCGGCGAGCAGGTAGGAGTTGGCCATGTTGTTGGCGGAATCCCCCATGTACGTCATGGTCAGCCCGGCCAGTTCGCCCTTGTGCTCCTTGATGGTGAGCAGGTCCGCGAGCAGCTGACAGGGGTGGTAGTCATCGGAGAGTGCGTTGATGACAGGAACCTTGGAGTTGGCCGCCATTTCCTCCAGCCCGGCCTGGCCGTAGGTGCGCCACACGATGGTGGAGACCATGCGCTCAAGCACCTTGGCGGTGTCGGAAACGGATTCCTTGTGGCCAATCTGCGCCTCGCCCGGGTTGATGATCAGCGGGTTGCCGCCCAGTGCTGCAACGCCGGCGGCAAAGGAAACCCTGGTGCGGGTGGAGGTCTTGTCAAAGATCACCGCGACTGTCTGGGACCCCGAGCCGTCGCCGGCAAAAGTGTTCTTCGAGTAGGGCGCTTTTTTGAGCTGTGCGGCCAGCTCCAGGACTTCCGCCTGTTCGGCCGGGCTGAGGTCGGTGTCGACGAGAAAGTGGCGTGTCATCTAAGAGCTCTTTTCGTTTGTTGCGGCGACGCTATGGGCGGCGGAGGCCGCGGCGATCAATGCGGGCAATGCAGAAATGAAGGACCGGGCCTGCTCGGGCGTCAGGTTCAGCGGCGGTGCCAGGCGAACGGTGTTGGGGCGCGGCGCGTTGACGATGAAGCCAGCCTCCAGAGCCGCACTGACAATGCCGGCGGCAATGTCCTTGTCGAGGTCAAAGCCAATCAGGAGGCCGAAAGCGCGCACGTCGGTCACGCCGTCGACCTTGGCCAGGCCCTCGGCGAAGAGGGAACTGACGGAACGCACATTGGCCAGGACGTCCTGGGACTCCAGGACGTGCAGGGTGGCCAGCGCCGCGGCCGTGGCCACGGGGTTCCCGCCAAAGGTGGTGCCGTGCTGGCCGGCGCTGAGCAGCTGCGACGAGCCCTCGCCAAAGGTGATGATGGCGCCGATGGGGAAGCCGCCGCCGAGGCCCTTGGCCAGGGTCATCGCATCGGGCGTGATGCCTGCGTCGATGCCGGCAAACCAGCTGCCGGTGCGGCCAACGCCTGTCTGAACTTCGTCAAGGATCAGCAAAACTCCATGTTCCCGCGTCAGTTCCCGGGCGGCCTGCAGGTATTCGGCCGAGAGCGGCCGGACGCCGGCCTCGCCCTGGATGGGTTCGATGACAAGGGCCGCGACGGTGTCGTCCACGGCAGCGCGCAGGGCGTCAATGTCGTTGAAGGGAATGTGGCGCACGCCTGCGGGCATGGGCTCAAACGGTTCGCGGTAGGCCTGCTTGGCGGTCATGGCCAGAGCGCCCATGGTGCGGCCGTGGAAGCCGCCCTCCAGGGCAAGGATGGTGGGGCGTTCCTTGCCACCGTGGGCACGGGCCAGCTTGAAGGCCGCCTCGTTCGCTTCGGTGCCGGAGTTGGCGAAGAACACCTTGGAGCCCTTGGGCGCCTCGGCCAGTTCCAGCAGCTTCTCGGCCAGGGCAATCTGTGTGGGGCTCGTGAAGAAGTTGGATACATGCCCCAACGTTGACAACTGGCTGGCGATCACCGAGGTGACGAAGGGGTGGGCATGGCCCAGCGCATTGACGGCGATGCCGCCGAGCAGGTCAAGGTATTCCTTGCCGTCGGCGTCCCAGACAAGGGCACCGGCACCGCGCACCAGAACCCGTTGCGGACTGCCAAAGACACCCATCAGGGAATCCTTGTAGCGGGCCAGCCACTGCTCACTGGTGCCGGTCCCTGTGACGGCTGCGGCGTTCGCGTTGGACAGCTCTGCCTGTGCCAAGTCTGCGTGGGACTGCTCTGTAGGTTCGTTGTGTTCAGTCATTAGTTTTCATCCTCGTCGGGGAAGATTTGGGTTCCATTGCCCTCAAAAGTCATCAGCTCCAGCAGCACCGAGTGCGCACTGCGCCCGTCGACGACGGCGGCACGGGCCACTCCGCCGTCAACCGCGGCCAGGCAGGCACCCATCTTGGGAATCATGCCCGATTCCAGCTCCGGCAACATGGCGCGCAGGGCCCCGGCACCGATCTCGCTGAGCAGCGAGGACTTGTCCGGCCAGTTGGCGTAGAGGCCCTCGACGTCGGTCAGGATCACCAGCCGCGAAGCCGCCAGTGCGACGGCCAGGGCCGCAGCCGCGGTGTCGGCGTTGACGTTCAGCACGGTTGAGGCGTCCCCGACTTCCGGGGCCACGGTGGAGATTACGGGGATCCGGCCGGCCTCAAGCAGGTCAAGGATGGCGCCGGGGTTCACGCCGACCACCTCGCCAACCAGCCCCAGATCCACCGGCAGGCCGTCAACAACGGTGCCGGTGCGTTCGGCCTGCAGCAGGGCTCCGTCCTCACCGGAAAGTCCGACGGCGTACGGGCCGTGTTCGTTGATCAAGCCCACGAGCTCGCGGCCGACCTGGCCCGTCAGGACCATGCGGACCACGTCCATGGCCTCCGGCGTGGTGACGCGCAGCCCGCCCTTGAACTCGCTTTGAATGTCCAGGCGCTTGAGCATGGCGTTGATCTGGGGCCCGCCACCGTGCACCACCACCGGTTTGATCCCCACGTGGTGCATGAACACGATGTCTTCGGCGAAGGCACGGCGCAGCTCATCGTTGATCATGGCGTTCCCGCCATATTTGACCACCACCACGGTGCCGGCAAACTGCTGAATCCATGGCAGCGCCTCAATCAGCGTGCCGGCCTTGTCCTGGGCGGTTTCCACCGAAGTCATCATGAAATTCCTTAGTCCTGTTAATTGCACCGAAGCGTCCCGACTCTCGCAAGCGCCCAAAGCTGACTGGCAGAGCCAGCCCCTGGTCCCGGAGCGAGGATGGATTTTGCAGGCTGGGCCCACGACCGCGAGGGTCCCGCTTCGAGCTTGCGAGAAGCGGGAGCGGTCGGGGAGGAACGAGCCGGAAAATCTTACTGCCCGAGAGGGATTAGGGGCTGGCGCAGCCGGCCTGAGCGGTGAGGACGCTTACGACGAGTAGGCGCTGTTTTCTTCGACGTAGGCGTGCGTCAAGTCGTTCGTCCAGATCGTTGCTGTGGCAAGGCCCGCGTTGAGGTCGATCTCGACGCTGACTTCACGCGGTGCCAGGTCCACCAGGTCGCGGGAGTCGCCTATGCAGCCGTTGCGGCAGATCTGGACGCCGTTGATGCTGACGTTGATCTTGTCGGGGTCGAAGACGGCGTCGGTGGTCCCCACGGCTGCCAGGACGCGGCCCCAGTTGGGGTCGTTGCCGAAGATGGCTGCCTTGAACAAGTTTGACCGGGCCACTGAGCGGGAGACGATTTCAGCGTCGCGTTCGCTGTCCGCATGTTTGGTGGTGATGGCGATGTCGTGGCTGGCTCCTTCGGCGTCGGCGATCAGTGCCCTGGCCAGGGTCGCGCAGACCTGGGTGAGCCCGTTGGTGAATTCCTCCATGTCGGGGAACGTTGTTGAGGCTCCGGAGGCCATGAGCAGCACGGTGTCGTTGGTCGACATGCAGCCGTCGGAGTCCGCCCGGTTGAAGGTGACGCGCACGGCGTCGTGCAGGGCGGCGTCGAGCCCCTCCACCTCAACTCCTGCGTCGGTTGTGATGACGACCAGCATGGTGGCCAGGCCGGGGGCCAGCATGCCCGCGCCCTTGGCCATGCCGCCAATAGTGTAGCTGAGGCCGTCCGCGTTGACCGGCGAGGTCCAGAGCGCCTCCTTGGAGACACTGTCGGTGGTCATGATCGCGGTGGCGGCGGCAGCTCCGCCGTCGTCGGTCAGGACAGCGGCGGCGGCTTCAACGCCGGGCAGGATCTTGTCCATGGGCAGCTGCTCGCCAATCAGGCCGGTGGAGCACACCGCAATGTCGGTGGCGGAAAGGCCCAGGACGGCGGCAACCTTTTCGGCCGTGGCGTGCGTGTTTTGGAAGCCTTCCGGACCGGTGCAGGCATTGGCACCGCCGGAATTAAGCACGACGGCGTCGACCCGGCCATCGCTGAGCACCTGCCGCGACCAGTGGATGGGCGCCGCTGCCACGCGGTTGGAGGTGAAGACTGCGGCGGCATTTCGCTGCGGACCGTCGTTGACAACGAGGGCCAGGTCGGCGTTGCCTGAGGATTTCAATCCGGCAGTAACGCCAGCGGCCCGGAAGCCCAGTGGTGTGGTCACGCTCATGGTGCTACTCCTTGTAACGTCAGGCCTGTGGTTTCGGGCAGGCCGAGGGCGATGTTCATTGACTGTACCGCTCCGCCCGCCGTGCCCTTGGTGAGATTGTCGATGGCGCAGCAAACAATGACGCGGTTGACGTGGGCGTCGTACGCGATTTGCAGGGCGGCATAGTTGGATCCCTGCACGGATTTGGTGGAAGGCCACTGCCCTTCGGGAAGCACATGCACAAAGGGCTCCTCAGCGTAGGCGTCCTCCCAAATTTCCCGCAGCGCCGCCGCGGGGTCGGCCAGCGCGGCAAAGTCGGCCGAAACCTTGGCCGTGGCCGTGGTGAGGATGCCGCGGCTCATGGGAGCCAGCGTGGGAGTGAAGGAAACCTTCACGTCCAGGCCCGAGGCGTTGGACAGCCCCTGCTCGATTTCGGGGGTGTGTCGGTGCCCGCCACCCACGCCGTAGGGGCTCATGGACCCGATGACTTCGGAGCCAATGAGTTTCACTTTCGCGGCCTTGCCTGCGCCGGAGGTGCCGGACGCGGCGACGATCACGACGTCGTCGGGCAGCAGGGCGTTGGCGGCGAAGCCCGGCATCAAGGCCAGCAGGGAGCTTGTGGGGTAGCAGCCGGGGACGGCAATGCGCTTGGAGCCGCGGATCTTCTCGCGGTGGCCGGGCAGTTCGGGCAGGCCGTAAGGCCACGTTCCCGCGTGCTCGGAACCGTAGAACTTTTCCCAGGCGGCGGCATCTTCCAGGCGGTGGTCGGCGCCGGCGTCGATTACCAGCGTGTCGGCCGGCAGCTGCGCGGCAATGGCGGCGGAGGCCCCGTGCGGCAGTGCCAGGAAGACGACGTCGTGCCCGGAAAGGTTGTCCACCGTGGTGTCGACCAGGACGCGGTCGGCGAAAGCGTGCAGGTGGGGCGCCAGGGATCCGAGGCGTTCGCCCGCGTTGCTGTGGGCCGTGATGGCCCCGATGGTCACGTTGGGGTGGCTGGCCAGCAGGCGCAGCACTTCTCCCCCGGCATATCCGCTGGCACCGGAGACGGCTACTGAAATTGTCATAACTCAACCATACAGCAGAACTATTCATAGTCACCGATATTTATGCATATTGTCGGAATTAATGTGAGTTGCACGTCCTATGATGAACTTGTGGGATTCGCTCCCGCCGTACGCATCAGCAACCGATTTGGAGTTCATCATGACCGAGTTCTGCAACGCCATTGTCGCCACCGCCCCGGGCGGACCCGACGTTTTGAAACTTGCACAGGTTCCCATGCCCGTTCCGGGCCCCGGGGAACTGCTGGTCAAAATTGCCGCCGTCGGTGTGAATTTCATTGAAAGCTACCAGCGCGACGGCACCTACACCGTGCCGTTCCCCTTCACCCCCGGAGCCGAGGCCGCAGGAAAAGTGGTGGCTGTTGGGCCCGGCGTGACGTCCTTTTCAGCCGGTGACCGCGTTGCCACGGCAGAAGGCATTGGTTGCTATGCCGAGTATGCAATTTTTCCGGCCGACAAGGCCCTGCCGGTGCCGTCCAGCGTTCCGCTCGACGTGGCCGCCGCGCTCCCCCTGCAGGGCATGACGGCGCACTACCTGATGAACTCGGCCTACCATGTTGAGCCCGGACAGACGGTCCTGCTGCACGCCGGGGCGGGCGGCGTGGGCCTGCTGCTGACGCAGATGCTGAAGGACCGCGAGGCCCGCGTCATCACCACCGTCTCCACCGAGGAAAAGGAGGAGCTGTCCCGCGTTGCCGGCGCCGACGAGGTGCTGCGCTATGGCAACTTTGCCGAGCAGGTCCGTGAACTCACCGACGGCGAGGGTGTGGATGTGGTGTACGACGGCGTCGGCAAGGACACGTTTGACGGCTCGCTGGCATCATTGCGCACCAGGGGCACCCTGGTCCTCTTTGGCGGCGCCTCCGGCCAGGTGCCGCCGCTTGACCTGCAGCGGTTGAACAGCGGCGGCTCCTTGTTTGTCACCCGGCCCACGCTGGCCCACTACCTGCTCAATGCCAAGGAACGCCTCTGGCGGTCAACCGAGGTTTTCAACGCCGCAGCCTCCGGCAAGCTGGCTGCCCGGATCGGGTCCCGCTTCCCGCTGGCCGACGCCGGCGCGGCTCACAGGGCACTTCAGGGCAGGGTCACCACGGGCAAGGTCATCCTGGAACCGTAGCCGGTTGGCAGGACCAGACCGCCGGGCGGGCTTCGCGGCTTCCACCCGGCTGTACATCGATTAACGCCTTCGGGCGGGCACGGAATGAATTCCGTGCCCGCCCGAAGTTTTTTGTTGCTGCTGTTGAAGAGCTTGTGCGGCCGTTGACGTTAGTGGCCCGACTTCCGTCTGCGGGCCACCATGAACACCGCCATCCCGGCCATCAGCATCAGGGCGGCGATCCCACCCAACATCATGTTGGTGGCGCCGGTGCCGGCAAGGTTGTCCTTGTCCACCGCCGGCGGGCCCGCGGCTGCATCGCTGCCGGAAGGTCCGTTCACGGCAGCTGCGTCCGGCGCGGCGGGGCTGCCTGGCACGGCCGAGGTGCCCGGCGCGGCCGAGGTGCCCGGCGCGGCAGGGCTGCCAGGCTCTGCCGAGGGAGTGTCCGTCGCCGGCGTCTCCGTTGCCGGGACACTCGGGTCGGTGCCGGTTCCGGGGTCGGTGCCGGGATCGGGGTTCCCGGGTTCGGTTGGCTTATCGGCCGTCGCGTTCACAAGAACGGCGACAGTGCGTGCGGGGATGCTGACGGTTCCGCTCGTGGCATCCCAGCCCGTCTGCTTGACCACGGGGTCGAGCCCGTCCAACTGCACCGGCGAGAGTGCGTAATCGCGGCCGGCGAGGGCACCGACCGTCTGGCTGGCGGATTCGGGACCGGCATTGAAGACAATGAGGGCGCCATCAAGTGCCGGGTCCGCGTCTTCGCCCACAAGGTCGTCGATGCTCATGACGATGACTCCGGGTGCTGCCTCGGTCCCACTGCCCGGGAACGACACCTTTTGCGAGATCAGTTCGGCGGAACCCAGACGCAGCAGGTCGATTGAGGAACGCAGGCGCAGCAGGTCCAGTGCTCCGGCTTCCGCGGCCGAGATGTCGGCAGGCTGGGGCTTGTTGGCCGCATCCTCCAACAAGGGCTTCATCGAGGACCAGTGGTCTCCGTTGTCTGCCTTCGGCGGCAGTCCGGAGCCAAAGGTTGACTCCTGGCCCGTCCAGTCAATGCGGTTGAACCAGTCACCGGAGTTGTAGCTGTTGCGGTCCAATGACTTGGAGCGCAGCAGCTCTGTTCCGGCATGCCAGAACGACGGCGTCTGGGCCAGTGTTGCGGTCGCCAGCGACAGGGTGTTCATGCGTACGCGGTCGGCCATCGGCGTGTCGGCAGGCAGCTTGAGCATGCCGATGTCGAAGAGCGTCTCGTTGTCGTGGGCGTCCACATAGCTGATGATTTCATCGGGTTGGCTGGCATAGCCGGCAGGCGAACCCCGGTAGTCGAGTTCGGAGCCTTTCGCCACGGTGCCGTCGGAGGCGGTCAGGCTGTACTCGCTGAGATTTCCGGCCAGGCCGAGTTTGACCAGGTCTGTCTGGTGTTGGAGCTTGGCAAGTGCCTGCTCCGGTGTTCCGTTGATTTCCGAACCGTTGGGGTCGGTGGCCAGGCCGGTGCCGAATCCTTGTTGGAACTTGGTTTCACCTGCCACCGGACTGCCGCCGTGCACGGCATCGCGCAGCCGGTCACTGAACGTGCCAATCGATGTTCCGGCCAGTTGGCCCTGGCTGGCCTGCTCAAAGAGTGCGTTGTCGGCGACCTCCCCGAAGTTCCAGCCTTCGCCGTACAGCAGGACAGATTTTCCGTCGACGCCGTCCTTCTCGAGGGTCAGCTCGTCGAGGGCCGCACGCACTGCCAGCATGTTCGCCTTGGAGTGGTGCCCCATGAGGTCGAAGCGGAACCCGTCAACCTTGTATTCACGGGCCCAGAGAACCACTGAGTCGACCATGAGCTTTTCGGCGGCCTTGTGCTCAGTTGCCACGTTCTCACAGCATGTGGAGGTTTCAACCTTGCCGTCGGCGTTGAGCCGCTGGTAGTAGCCGGGAACCAGCTTGTCCAGCACCGAGGTGTCGGCCTGCCCTGATGCCGCCGTGTGGTTGTACACCTGGTCAAGCACCACCTGCAGCCCGGTTGAGTGGAGGGCACCGACCATTTCACGGAATTCGGCGACGCGGGCGCCGCCCTCCGGGTCAACGGCATAGGAACCTTCGGGCGCCTGGAAATGGAGC
>NZ_JBQSVT010000043.1:0-32108 GCF_052376555.1 Specibacter sp. AOP5-B1-6 | reverse complement strand
CTGTTCGTCTACGACGTGCCGGTCCGCACCCACTTCAAGATGCCCACCGACCTGCTCCTTGAGCTGGGCCGCGAAGGCGTCATCGCCGGCGTCAAGGACTCCTCCGGCGACGACGTCTCCTTCCGCCAGCTCCTGATCGGTGCCAAGGACATCCCGAACTTTGACATCTTCACCGGCCACGAAGTGGTTGTTGACGGTGCACTGCTCGGCGGCGCCCAAGGTGTTGTGCCGGGCCTGGGCAACGTTGACCCGAAGGCGTACCGCCGCTTGTACGACCTCTCCGTGGCGGGCGACTGGGCCGGTGCCGCTGCCGAGCAGGACCGCATCGCCGACGTCTTCAACATCGTCTACACCCCGAAGGCCGGCCGGGTTTCCGGCAACGCCGCGGGCTTGGGCGCGTTCAAGACCGCCCTGATGCTCATGGGCGTCATCAAGTCCAACGTCATGAGCGCCCCGATGCTCGCCCTCGACGAGGACGAGACCGCAGCCATCAAGGTCGTCCTCGAACGCACGGGCTTGATCTAAGCCACTGTCCCGTGCGGCACACGGGTGCGGCACGGGATAGTGGACTCCTAGTCCAGTCCCAGACTTTGAAAACCCGAGGGTTTTGGGCAGTACTTTTCGCCCTTCGACTATGGTTATCCTCCGTAAAAAGCCCAAGCCCCACACTGCGCCGCTCGCCGCCGGCCCAGACCTGCTGAACTGGTAATATCCGACGAATGACCGGGTCCCCGGCGCATGCGGCGGGGACGGCCCCAAGGAGACAGATGGACCAAATGACGCACCTGCGGATCAACGGCGCAGAACTGTACTCGGAGGTTGCCGGTTCCGGGGAACCCGTGCTCCTCCTGCATGGCGGCTTCTGCTCGCTGGAGTCCCTGCGGTTAGTCTCCGACGCCCTTGTCCCCGGCTACCGGGTGCTCGCCTTTGAACGCTCCGGACACGGACGCTCCGCCGACATCGCTGAGGAGTACAGCTACCCCCGCGGCGTCGCAGATGTCTTGGCCTATCTGGACACCCAGGGCCTTGAGTCGGTGCACGTGATCGGTTACAGCGACGGCGCCATCATCGGCCTGCTGCTCGCGCTGGAACACCCGGAACGGGTGCGGTCATTGGTCGCCATCAGCGCAAACCTGGACCCCACCGCCTTCACCCACTCCGCCGAGGGCGCCGGCTTCCCCCAACTCGGCTCCCCGCCTGCGCGCCCGTCCCTCACCGTTTCGCCGGGCGAACCCGAGTCAACCGTAGAGCCGACTCCGGACCTCGAACGGATGCACTACGGCACCCTCTCGCCCGACGGCCCCGACCATGCCGACGTCGTCCTCGAAAAGCTGTTTAGGTTGTGGACCAAAGAACCTCAAATCGATCCCGCCGAGCTGAGCAAAGTCACAGCGCCGACCCTGGTCATGTCGGGGGACCGGGACACCATCCGGGTGGACCACAGCCTGTTGATCGCCTCCTCGATTCCCGGCGCGCAACTGTGCATCGTGCCCGGCACCACCCACGGACTGGTCGCCGAACGACCGGCACTGATCAGCGCCGTCATCCGGGAATTCCTGCCGCAGCCATGAAACCGCAGACGACCCATTAAAACCAGCCGCTACCGTGATCGGCGGAGCAGCCAAACAAAGTAGGGGCCGCCAAGCAGGGCGATCATCAGCCCCGCCGGCAGCTGGGCCGGCGAGATCAGCGTGCGGCCCAGGATGTCCGCCACCGACACGAGCAGCCCGCCCAGCAGCATTGAAACCGGAATGAGCCGGCCATGCCTGGCCCCGACCACAGCCCGGGCCATGTGCGGGGCCACAAGCCCCACAAATCCGACGGCGCCGATCGCGACCACGCTCAGTGACGCCAGCACAGCAGCCACGGCCAGCAGCCCCAGGCGCGCCCGGTCGGACCTGATCCCGAGAATCCGGGGAGTGTCCTCATCGATGGCCAGCAGATCCAATTGACGCCGCATCACCAGCAGCAGCGGCACCGCGACAATCAGGCCCACAGCAACCGGCGCCACATCTGCAAAGGTCCGGCCATAGGTCGTGCCGGACAGCCAGGTCAGGATCCGGGGTGTGTTCCACGGGTCGGCGCGCAACAACATGAACGTGGTGATGGCGCTCAAGCCGTAGCCACAGCCGATGCCGATCAGCACAAAACGATCCGGCAAAAACCCGCCACGCCAGGCCAGCAGCGCAATCAACGCGAAGGTGGCCAGCCCCATCAGGACAGCCATGACGATGAGCAGGGGGCGTCCGCCCGCGCCGGACGTCACAACGCTGACCGCGCCCAACCCGGCGCCGGCCGTGATCCCCAGCAGGCCGGGTTCGGCCAATGGGTTGCGCACCGTGGCCTGGACAACGCAGCCGGCCAGGCCGAGTGCCGCACCGGCCAGCAGGGCAGCAGCGACGCGCGGGCCGCGTTCGTCGAACGCGCGCCCAATCAAGTCCGGCGCCGTGCCCTGAAGCCAGAGCCCCAGGTCGCCGAGGCGCAGCCACAAGCTTCCGGCGAGCAGCCCGACGACGATCGCCGCCACCAGCAGCACCGCAGCAATGCCCATGGCGATCAGGAACCGCCGGCGGGAGTGAATGCCGATCCGGGCCTGGGGCGGCTGGCGGATCGGACCGGAATCGCGCATGCGCAACGCGAGCACGACGATCACCACGGCGCCCAGCAGCGCCGTCGGAATCCCGGTGGGAATGGAGCTGGCCCCTGCGGCACCGAGAATCGCGCGCAATACAACGTCCGCAAGCAAAATCAACAGGGCGCCCAGCAGCCCGGACAGGGGCACCAGGAACAGATGCCGGTGCAGGGCCTTCATCCGGTTGGCAATCAGCCGGGCCAGCACGGGGGCGCCGAGCCCCACAAACGCGATGGGGCCCGCCAGCGTCACGGTGATGCTGGTCAACAACACGGCACAGACCACCGCGATGAGGCGGGTGGAACGGATGGGCACGCCGAGGGATGCTGCGGTGTCGTCGCCCAGTTTGAGGACATCGAGGCGCCTGCACAACAGCAGCGCCACGCACAGCACCACGATGATCACCGGCGCCGCCCGCACGGAGGCGTCAAGATTGAGCTGGGCAAGTGAGCCGCTGCCCCACGCGAACAAGCCGATGGTGTTTTCCTTGAACAGGATCAACAGCATGGCCGTGGCCGCATCCAGCGCCATGGCGGTTGCCGAGCCGGCCAGGATAAGCCGGGTGGTTCCATTGCCGGCGCTGCTGCCGGCAAGCCCCAGCACCAGCGCCGCGGCGAGCAGGCCGCCCGCAAACGCAACGCCGCTCGAGGCCCACAACGGCACGGCCAGGCCAAGCGCCGCAACCAGGGAAAGCGCAAAATAGGAGCCGGCCGTGACGGCCAGGGTGTCCGGGGAGGCCAGCACGTTCCGGGTGACGGACTGCAGCAATGCTCCGGCAACACCCAGCGCGAAACCAACGGCAACTCCCGCGAACAGGCGCGGAAGCCGCGAACCGGTCAGCACATCGCTGACCGGCACCCCGCCAACAGTCTCCCGGGCCCCGGTGAGCAGCCGCAGCAGATCCTGCATGCCAGCCCCGGAGGTGCCCTGGGTCAGGTGCCACAACCCCACCACAATGATGGCGAGCACAAGGACGCCAAGAACGGCGACGCCGGCGGCACTGCTGCCGAAGCTGCCGGGGCCGACGTCGGGCAGGGGCGGCCGGCTTCCGGGTGAGCCGCTGCTGCCGGAGTTGCCGTTGCCCCCGGGTGAAACGGTGTGGGTTGGCGTGCTCACCCCTGCAGGAGGGCGTCAACGAAGGCGTCAATCGCCTGCTCGCAGGACAGCGGTCCGCCCGCACCCCAAACGCCCGCCGGGAATGCGTAAGCCCGGTCCTCCTGCACGGCCGGAAGCGCCGTCCAGATCGAGTTCTTTTCCAGTTCCGCGACGTAGCTTCCTGCCTCCTCGTCATTGGAGTAGAACAAGTTCGCATCGCCCACGGCAGTGAGCCCCTCGATGTCGGTCTGCCCCAGGCCGTAGGCGGGGTCCACCCCGCCGCTTCCGTAGGCGGCGTCGATCTCGTCGGTCCAGGCCGTTTTCATCCCCAGCTCCTCGCCAATGGCCGTGAACAGGGCGCCCTTGCCGTACGGGCGGATGGTGACGTTGCCGCCCTCGATCCAGCCGTCAAAGAACAAGAAGTTCGACGTCGGCAGATCGACAGTGGCGACCTTTTCCTTCGCGTCGGCCAGGTGGGCGTCGAAGCCAGCCAGCACGTTGTCGGCCCGCTCACTCCGTCCGGTAGCCTCGGCGATCATGGAAAACACGTTCTTCATGTTCCCGATGGGATCGGCGCCATCAGCGCCGAGCGTGGCGAGCACCGGCACGCCGCGCTTTTCCAGTGTGGTGATGAGCTCGTCATCGGCGCTGAAGGCCTCAACAATGATCAGGTCCGGGTTCGCGGCGTAAAGCGTGTCAAGATCGGGTTCTCCACGGGTGCCGATGTCGGCGACCCCTGCGGGGATTGTCTCCGCGCTTACATAGGTCCCGTATCCGGCGGCGTCGGAGACAGCCACCGGGGCAACACACAGCGTGAGGGCATCCTCGATCTGCTGCCATTCCAGCACGGCGATGCGCTCGGCCGGCTTGTCGAGCTTCACTTGGCGGCCCAGTCCGTCGGTGAAGGACACGGCGCCCGTCGAGGTGGCGGTCTTGTCTGCGGCACAGTCTTGCGACGAAGCTGCCGCGACCTTCCCTCCGCCGGCATTTTCAAGGTTCGTGGTGCCGCAGGCGGTCAGGGTGAGCGCGGCGACGGCCAGTGTGGCGGCAGCTGCGGCAAGGTGGTGGAACCGGATCATGGCAGATTCTTTCGGGTTGGCGAAGTTGGGAAGATTGGGAAGTCAGGGGGTGCCGGCGGGGACCCGGGCGGCATGGCGCCCGATGGGGTCGATCCGGAGGCGGTTGCTTGGCTGGTCAACGCTGACCTCGACGCGGATGGCGTAAACCTCAGAGATGTTCGCTGCCGTGAGAACCGCCGCAGGACTGCCGGTGGCGTGAATGCGGCCGGCCGACATCAGCAGCAGGTGATCGGCGATGCGGGCGGCCTGGTCGAGATCGTGCAGCACAATCCCCACCGCAACTCCGTGCTCGTCAGCGAGATCACGCACCAGGTCCAGGGTTTCAATTTGATAGCGCAGATCCAGGTGATTGGTGGGCTCGTCCAACAGCACGACGCCGGTCTCCTGGGCCACGCACGCGGCGAGCCACACGCGCTGGACCTCTCCTCCGGAGAGTTCTCCGACGGCACGGCCGGCCATGTCCCGAACCCCTGTGGCGGCCATGGCGTGGTCGATGGCGCTGCGATCCTTGGAAGTCAAACCCGCGAATCCACGCCGGTGCGGGTGGCGGCCAAAGGCCACGACCTCGCTGACCGTCAGGCCTTGCGGTGCGGGCCGGGACTGGGAGAACAAGGTGACCTCCCGGGCGAACTGCCGGGCCGTGAGCAGCGAGACCTCCCGATCAGCCTGCCCGTCGCGCCCTCCAAGCCTCACGTGCCCGCCGTCGATGCGGTGCAGCCGCGCCAGCGAGCGCAGCACGGTGGATTTCCCGCTGCCGTTGGGGCCAACAAGCGCTGTCACACGCCCGGGGGCCAGGGTCACGGAGACGCCGTGGACAACCGTTTCCTTCCCGTACCGCAACACCAGCTCATCCCCGCTCAGCGGGCTCGCCGGCATCACTCGCCAGGGCCGAAAGCAGCGGCGCCGAAAACGGCAGGGCCGAAAACGGCAGGGGGAACCCGCAAAGCAGCGGGCGGGGTGTGCGCGGGAAGCATGAAGGATCCTGGTTCAGGAAGCGGAAACGGAAGTGGAAGCGACAGGGCGTGGCACGCCTGCCGGGGTGGGCAGGGGCCGCAACGGCCACTGACACCTGCGCGCCTGTTCGAAGACTCTGCGCACTCGTAAACACTGCACAGAACTCGGCTTAGGGTTGCCTTGCCTTACCGAGTATAGGGCCGACTCTGCCGTGACCACAATCGGTGTTCACGCCGGCGCGGGGGAGCGCAGCCGCAAGGCGAATCAGGCAGAACCGAACGGGGAGGTTCCCTTGGAGCCCGCCCCCTGCCGCCAATCCGCGCAGTGGCACCGTTTGGCGTTGACGCCGGTCACGTGTGTATTCTAGTTTTGCCGCCATTATGGCGGTTGTCATCGGGATTGTAACTTTCGGCAATAACCTGGGACGCCACGCCTCGCGCAACAATTTGCAAGGGGCGATCCGTCTGTCTTTGTCCGAGGGTCAATCCACGACCACGCTTTCCATGACCACGCCTTGCGCGTGGGCCGCCAACGTCGCCGCCCACCCCTGCGTTACTTCTGGAATTCCACGATCCCCCCGGCTCAGATTCTGCCTTGACGACGTCGTCAAGCAGCGAGCGATAAGGAATTGTAGTGTTCAAGCAACTTTCACGGATCGGCAAGGCATTCATGCTGCCGATCGCCATCCTGCCGGCGGCCGGCCTGCTGCTGGGCATCGGCGGCGCCCTGTCGAACCCCACCACCATCGCGTCCTACCCTGTCCTGGACAACCATGTCCTGCAGGGCATCTTCGGCGTCATGTCTGCCGCCGGCGCAACGGTCTTCGACAACCTGGCGATCCTCCTCGCCGTCGGCCTGTGCATTGGCCTGGCCAAACGCGACAAGGGAACCGCCGCGCTCGCCGGTGTGGTGGGCTACCTGGTCATGGTGGCAACCATCAAGTCACTGCTGGAGATCTTCACCCCCGACTCCGCCGCGATTGACACCGGCGTGGTGGGTGCCCTGGTGGTGGGCGGCGTGGCCGTCATGTTGCACAACCGCTTCCACAACATCCAGCTGCCGACCGTGCTCGGCTTCTTTGGCGGCTCCCGTTTTGTTCCGATCGTCACGGCCTTCGCGGCCATCTTTGTGGGCACGCTCTTCTTCCTCGTGTGGCCGCCCGTGCAGAACGCGCTGGTCGGTGCCGGTGAAGGCATCGCCGGCATGGGCGCCTTCGGCACCTTCCTGTACGGTTCGCTGCTGCGGCTGAGCGGTGCCGCCGGCCTGCACCACATGATCTACCCCATGTTCTGGTACACCCCGCTCGGCGGCACCGAAATCGTCAACGGCGTCCAGGTCGCCGGCGCCCAGAAAATCTTCTTCGCCCAGCTCGCCGACCCCAACCACGTGGGCCTCTTCACCGAAGGCACCCGCTTCTTCGCCGGCCGTTTCGCCACCATGATGTTCGGCCTCCCCGGCGCCTGCCTGGCCATGTGGCACGTCATCCCCAAGGGCCGCCGCGCCAAGTACATGGGCTTGTTCGCCTCGGTTGCCCTGGCTTCCTTCGTCACCGGCATCACCGAACCCATCGAGTTCATGTTCTTGTTCGTCGCCCCCGTCCTCTACGTGGTTCACGCAGTCTTTGACGGGCTGTCCTTCCTCATTGCGGACCTGCTGAACATCAGCATCGGCAACACCTTCTCCGGCGGTCTGATCGACTTCCTGCTCTTCGGCGTCTTCCAGGGTAACGACCGCACCAACTGGCTCCTTGTAATCCCCGTGGGTGTCGTCTGGTTCTTCCTGTACTACTTCACGTTCAAGTTCTTCATCAAGAAGTTCAAGTTCGGCACCCCCGGCCATTTGGAGGACACGCTCGGGAACGACGTCGATGCCTCCTCCGCGGACGACGCCGAGCTGGTGCCCGCAACAGTGGGCGGCGCCGAGGCCGGCACCCCGATCCAGCGCGAGGCGGCACAGGTTCTCGCCGCACTGGGCGGGGCCGGAAACCTGGACGACGTTGATGCCTGCATCACCCGGCTGCGTGTTTCCGTCAAGGACCCCGGCCAGGTGGACAAGGACAAGCTCCGCAAGCTTGGCGCCACAGGCGTGTTCGAGGTCAGCGGCGGCGTCCAGGCCGTCTTCGGCGGCAAGGCAGTTCTTTACAAAAGTGCGATTAATGAAAGTCTTGGCCTTGACGACTAATCCCACACCCAACGCTTAACTATTTAGGAGTCAACCAGATGCTGAAAATGTTCAAGAAAAAAGGCGAGCAGATCTTCGCCCCCGCAGCCGGAACCGTCATGGCGCTTGCGGATGTGCCGGACCCCGTGTTCGCCAGCGGCGCCGTGGGTGAGGGATTCGCCGTCGAACCTGTCGAAGGGAACTTTGCCAGCCCGGTGGACGGGGAACTGATCCTTGTCGCCAAGACGCTGCACGCCTTCGCGGTGCGCACGGCTGCCGGCGCCGAAATCCTGGTCCACATTGGCATGGACACCGTCAAGCTCAAGGGCGAAGGCTTCACGGCCCACCGCGCAAAGGGCGACAGCGTCAAGCAGGGCGACGTCATCATCAGCTGCGACCTGGCCGCAATGACACCGTTGGTTCCCTCCATGGCCACGCCGGTCCTGCTGACCAACGGCAAGGACTTCGCCGTTGCCGAGACTGACATTGACGGCGCCAACGGAACAGCTGTCATCACCGTGCGGAAGAAGTAACATGGTGCCCGTCACGGGCGCTGCCTGCGCCATGGATTCCGCGAAGGTCGTGTCCCCATGGGCCTGACGCGCGGAGATGCCGCCACGATCAAGCGGGTTTACAACAACAACGTGTTGCTGGCCGAGCTTGGCGACGGCAGCGAAATGGTTCTTGTCGGCAAGGGCATCGGCTTCAAGCACAAGCCGGGGGAAGCCGTGGAGCTCGAAGCGGCTGATCAACGGTTTGTTCCTGATGGCAGCTATGCCGCCAGCCACGTGGCCGGTGTCCTCGGCGATGCCCCCTTGGAGCAGATTGAACTGGCACAGGAAATCACGGCGCTGGCCCAGGTGGAACTGAAATTGGAGCCAAGGCAGTCGCTGCTCGTTCCGATCCTTGACCACCTTGGCTTCGCCGTGCAGCGTGCCCGTGACGGCATCAAGGTCGACTTCCCGCTCAAGTGGGAGGTGGCCCAGCTGTACCCGGCCGAGGGAAATTTGGGGCGCCGCGTTGTCGAACTCATCACGGCGCGCCTGGGCGTTGCGTTGCAGGAGGACGAGTGGGTGGCGTTTGCCCTCCACTTCGTCAACCAGCAATGGTCCAAGGCCGATTTTTCCAAGACCGTCTCCATGACCGAGACCATCGCCCGGGTGTTTTCACTGTTGTCGGTGCGGTGGGGCAGGAACGTTGACGAGAACGCCCTCAGCGCTTCGCGTTTTGTGACCCACCTGCGCTATCTCTTTGCGCGGCCGGCCGAGGTCACCGGGGCTGCATCGATCCAGGTTGATGTTTTGGCGTCCGTCCGCGAAGCGTACCCGGAAGCGGCCGACGCCGCCCTGGAGGTCGCCAAGCTCATTGGCGGCGCACTCCGCCGGGACCTGGGAAATGACGAGATCTCCTACCTGGCACTGCATACAAGTCGGCTCTACGTCGAGATGCTCAATACTTAGGATTCACATGATTGACTTTGCAATTGCCGCCACCGGAACAGGTGTTGTGGCAGGGCTCGGCTACGCCCCCGCACTGTGGGTGAAGCCGGCGCCCGTCCTGCCCGCCGGCGCTGACGCCGTCGTCCCGGAAGAGGCCCGGGAGGACGAAGCGGCCCGGTGGAAGGCCGCCGTGGAGACGGTGGCCGGCAGGCTTGGCGCCCGCGCAGCCGCCGCCTCGGGGGCAGCCGCCGAGGTCCTCGGGGCAACCGCAGCCCTGGCAGGGGACCGCGGGCTGCAGCGGACAACCCTCAAGCTCATCACGGCGGGCTCCTCCGCGGAAGCCGCGACGGTGGCCGCGATGGCGCAGTTCATCGCGAAATTTCAAAACCTTGGCGGACTCATGGCCGAGCGGGTCACCGATCTGGGCGACATCCGCAACAGGCTCGTTTCCGAACTGCTGGGCCTTCCCGAGCCAGGCGTACCCACGCCCGAAAGCCCAATCATCCTGTTGGCCGAGGACCTGGCCCCGGCAGACACCGCGACGCTTGACCCGGCCTTGATCCACGGCATTGCAACGCGTCTGGGCGGGCCCACCAGCCACACGGCCATCATTGCCCGGCAGTTGGGCATCCCGTGCGTGGTTGCGGCAGCTGAGCTCGCTGGCATTGATGACGGTGCCATGGTGCTGTTGGACGGGGCGGCCGGCACCGTGGTGGTGGGCGCCGATCCTGCCGCCGCGGCCGCCCAGGTCAAGACGGATGCGGCGCGCCGGACGGCTGTGCAGTCCTGGCAGGGGCCGGGGCGCACCAGGGATGGTGCCGTCGTCGAACTTTTGGCCAACGTCCAGGACGGTGCCGGGGCCCGCGCGGCGGCACAGTCACCGGCGCAGGGCGTCGGGCTGTTCCGCACGGAACTGGGTTTTCTTTCGGCACAGCACGAGCCCTCGGTGGCTGAGCAGGCCGGGATTTACAGCGAGGTTCTGGCCGCGTTCCCCGGCCAAAAGGTGGTCATCCGGACGCTCGATGCCGGATCCGACAAGCCCGTGCCCTTTGTTGTCCATCCCGTGGAGGAGAACCCGGCGTTGGGCGTGCGGGGCATCAGGCTGGGGCAGGGCGATCCGGGCTTGCTGGCGCGCCAGCTCGACGCCGTCGCCCTCGCCGCCGAACAGCAGGGCGTCACAAACGCCAAGGTCATGGCGCCGATGGTTGCCACGATCGATGAGGCCCGCGACTTCGCCGCCGCCTGCCGCGCACGGAAGCTTTCGCCCGGCATCATGGTCGAGGTACCCTCCGTTGCACTGCTGGCCGAGGCGTTTCTGGCCGAAGTGGACTTCATGTCCATCGGCACCAACGATCTCACGCAGTACACCATGGCCGCCGACCGCATGGCCCCCTCGCTCGCCGCGCTGACAGACCCATGGCAGCCGGCGGTCCTGCACTTGATCCGCTCCGCGGCAGCGGCCGGCGTCAGCGGCGCCAAGCCCGTCGGCGTGTGCGGCGAGGCAGCGGCGGATCCCTTCCTCGCCTGCATCCTGGTGGGCCTCGGGCTGGGCAGCCTGTCCATGGCACCCAACGCCGTGGCCGCCGTCGGCCTGCAGCTGGAATCCGTGACGTTGGAGCAATGCCGGCAGGCGGCAGTTGCCGTGCTTCGCTGCACCTCCGCCGCCGAGGCCCGTGCCACGGCTCGCGAACTGCTTTACCCATCCACCCCGGAAAACTTCCAAGGAGTAAAGAAATGACCACGCAAACTGTTGCAGTTGGCTCCCCGGTGGGCCTGCACGCCCGCCCCGCCGCCATGATCGCCACGGCCGCAGGGGCCTACGACGACGAGATCCTGCTCAGCATCGACGGTGACGACGAGGTGGATGCCACCTCGGCCCTCATGATCATGACCCTCGGCGCCGACTTTGGTGCGTCCGTGACCGTTGAGTCGGAAAACGCGGCGGCCGTGGCGGAAATTGCCGCCATGATCGCCAAGGATCTGGACGGCTGAGCGTTCTTCCCACACAAGGCGCCCCGGACTTCGGACCGGGGCGCCTTCTTTGGTTGTCGTCTGTTGCAGCCCCGGAGCGGAGCACTACTCCGGAGCAGGCAGGATTGCCTCCACCAGCCGTGCCAGCCGTTGCGGATCGTGCTGCCGTGTCAGCGTGTGGAACAGGGACGTTCCGATCAAGGCGTCGGCGATGGCATCGGGGTCTGCATGCCCGGCCAGCTGGCCGGCGGCCTTTCCGAGCTCGAGTCGCGCGGCCAGGGCTTCGTGGTAAGGCCCGGTGATGTGCCCGTACAGCAGCTCCGACTCGCCAGCATCCTCCGACGCCGCAACCACCAGGGCCCGCACCAGCTGGCGCCCGGCTGGATCCGCCAGCACAGCGGCAGTGTCGTCGATCCACGTTTTGAGATCAGCGGCCAGCAATCCGGTGTCGGTGATCGTCACCTCGGGCAGGCGAATGTGCCCGGCCAGCACGGCATCGGCGACGATGGCCGATTTCGCGGGCCACCAGCGGTAGATTGTCTGCCTGCCAACCCCGGCGCGGGCGGCGATGGCCTCGATGGTCATGGCGTCGTAGCCGGCCCCGGCGACCAGATCCCGGGTTGCCTCAAGAACGGCCAGGCGGGCGGACTCACTGCGCGGGCGGCCCCGGCGAACTTCTGTCATTTTTCAAGCATAGGCTCTACACTTCAATTACGAGACACCGTGTCTCGATATTTCCGAGGGAGCCTCATGAATGACCAGGTCGTTGTAGTTATTGGTGTCGGCGGCATGGGGGAGACCATTGCGCGCCGCCAGGGTCCGGGAAAGAAGCTGCTGCTCGCGGACTTCAACGAAGAGGTCCTGAACCGCACGGCCGCGGCGCTCAAGGGCGACGGCTATGTGGTGGAAACGCATGTTCTGGATGTGTCCGCCAAGGAATCGGTGGACGCGCTGGCGGCAGCCGCTGCAGCCGCCGGCCCCGTGGTGCAACTGGCCCACACGGCGGGACTTTCACCCACCCAGGCGCCGGCCGGTGCCATCCTGAACGTGGACCTGCTCGGCGTCGCCCACGTGCTGGACGCTTTCGCCGGCATCATGGCGCCGGGAGGCTCCGGCGTCGTCATTGCCAGCATGGCCGGGAGCATTGCGGCAGGGAAATTCCCCGCAGAAATGGAGACCGCCCTGGCACTGACGCCGACAGACCAGTTGCTCAGCCTGCCGTTCTGGTCCGACCCATCCTTCTCCGACGCAGGCACCGCCTGCAGCGTGGCAAAGCGCGGCAACCAGCTGCGCGTGCAGGCCGCGAGCCTCGTCTGGGGCGCCCGCGGTGCCAGGATCAACAGCATCAGCCCGGGCGTCATCTCCACCTCCATGGGCCAGCAGGAACTGGATGGCGAAAGCGGGCAGGGCATGCGGGCCATGGTGGAGGCCTCCGGCACCGGCCGGTACGGCACCGCGGAGGACATTGCCAAGGCCGCGGCGTTCCTGCTTGGTCCCGATTCCACCTTCGTCACCGGAACTGATGTGTTGGTCGACGGCGGAGTTGTCGCCGCGGTGCGGTCAGGCGCGATCTCGCTGGGGTGACTGTCGCCGGGCGGTGTCCGGGCTTGCTGGCGTTTGGGGTCCTGGTCATCCGCCCGAGGTTCCTGCCAGAAATCGGCCGGTGCGCCTAAATTGGCGGGCCAGGAGCCCCAGTGCGAGTATCGCCGCAACGGCAGCAAACGTGATGACCCAGAAAAAGAGTGTGTCCCGCCCGGCCTGGTTCGCCGCTTGGGCAGCAAACAGGAATGCGTAGGCCGGCAAGAAGACCAGTTGTGTGGCCAGGCTCTTTCGAAGTTGGACTGCACCCGCCCGGACGACGGGCAGATGGTCGTGGTCCAGGGGTGCCTTGCCGGCAATCTGGCGGTTAATGTATTTTCGTTCTTCGTCAGCCAACGGAAACAGGACGTTAACCGTGGCCAGCCGTACTGCGGGCGCAACTTTTTTGCTGTTGTAGACTAGTCCGCCAATAAAGATGCCGGCAGTGGCAAACATCAACCCGACACTCAAGTAGGCTGCCCAGTTGGCCGGGGCCGCCCCAATAATCAAGATCCCGGCCCCGGTTCCGGCCGCCAGCAAGGCAAGGGCCCCGGCGGGTAAATATCGTGTGTAATAGCTTTTGACGGCCGAGCCCAGTCCGATGTCTTCAACACCTTGCGCTTTTTTCATGGCCCGCGACCAGCGGTCGTTGGACGCTGCCAGGAGATCATCGATGCCGGCCATTGCATTCTTCCCAAAAGTCCGGCAACTCCGGCCGCACCAATGTGCCACCGTGCAGGCGCCTGAACTGATGTTTACATCCTGACCCATTGCCGCCCGTAAGCCAACGGTTCCGGCGTGCAACTTACGGGGGGCTTCCGCTGCGAATTGCGGCCAAACCCTGTTGCTGGGCGGGGCTACAGCGTAGCGTGTCCGGCATGGACTGGAAATTGGAACTTGTATTTGTGCCTGTCTCCGACGTGGACAGGGCCAAGGATTTTTATGTGAACAAGGTGGGCTTCAACGCCGACTTCGATGAGCGGCCCGGCGGTGGGATCCGCTTTGTGCAGCTGACCCCGCCCGGCTCGGCCTGCTCCATCTGCATCGGCGAAGGGCTGACCGACGCCGCACCGGGCACGGCGCCCATGATCCAGGTGGTGGTCAGCGACATTCAGGCAGCCCACGACCAGCTGGCGGCCAACGGCGTGGATGTCAGCGACGTTGACGTCCAGGCTTGGGGCCACTTTGTGTACTTCGCCGACCCCGACGGCAACAAGTGGGCGCTGCAATACCTGCCGAACCGCCCCAACGGCTGATCCTGCGGGATCGTTGCGGGCACGCTGGTTAGAGCGCTGCAATGAGCCAGTGTGCGTCGTGGCGCTCGCCGTGGGCAAGAACGACAAGGTCGTGGCCTGAGTTGAAGACGTCGGGCGGGCAGCTCATGGGCTCCACGGCCAGGCCGATCCGGTTCAGGTGGGGTTCGGGACGGTCGGCCGTGTGGATCTGCACCCATGGCAGGACGGCAGGGTTCCAGCGCATGAGGACGCCGGTCCCTTCGGCGGAGAGCAGCCGCACTTCAACGTCGTCGCCGCCCTCCTTCTCGGCAGTGTCCCGGGCCGGCGCCAGACCTGTGTAGGCATGGTCGATCTCGGTGCTGCCCAGGGCCCGTGGCTGCTGGAAGTCGAGGCGGCCGCCGTCGTGGTTGTCGACGGTGGCAAGCGTGGTGGGCAGCAGCCTGTCGGCGGTGACACCCAGAACCTGTGCGGCCGGCAGCTCCAGCGTCCACTGATCCACGGGTCCGCTTCCTGCGACCAGGTAGGGGTGCGGGGCAACACCGTAGGGTGCCGGCTTGGTGCCGGGGCCCGCCCACATTGCGCGCCGAAATGTGCCAGTCAAGGCCTGCGTCGCTGAGTGTGTACGCCACCTGGACATCCAGCCGGTGCGGGTACCCGGCCTGCGGTTCGAGCACGGTGCCAAGGACGACGCCCGACGGTGCCTGTTCCAGCAGTTTCCACTCGTTCCAGAGCACCAGGCCGTGGAGGGCCGTCATGCGGTCAGTCTCGTTGATGCCCAGCTGCTCATTGTCGCCATTGAAGGTGTAGGCGCCGTCGGCGATGCGGTTGGGCCAGGGAACAAGATTGGCTCCCCGGTAACCGGGACGGAGCTCCCCGGCTGCAAACGGCACCACAAGGTTGCGCCCGTTGTGCGTGAGCGAGCGCAGCGTGGCGCCCACCGACGCGATTACGGCGCGGTAGCGGCCTGATTCAAGGGTGAACTGGACACCTGACGCGGGATGGCTGGAAATGGTTGACATGCGTTTTCCTCTGCGAGAATGAGTGTGAGTGTCTTACGGTTGTAGCACGAATGATTTTAAAGTTTGGAGACAGCGCCGGGGCCGATTCCCCGGCGTCAACCATGCCGGGCAGTGCCGGAGAACAGGCTGACAATGACTGACCACGTTTCGTCGAACGACCGCCCTCCCGTCATGGAAGACGTGGCTGCTAGGGCAGGGGTGTCGCACCAAACAGTCTCCCGGGTGATCAACAACCATCCCAATGTCAGTGCCAAGACGCGCACGGTGGTGGAAGCCGCCATCGCCGAGCTTGGTTACCGGCGCAATACAGCGGCACGGCAGCTGGTGACCCGGCGCTCGGAGACCTTTGGCGTGGTGGCCCACAACATGGAGCATTACGGTCCGGCGCACATTCTGCTGGGCATCCAGGAAGCCGCTTACACAGCCGGCTATGCCGTCAACACCGTTGGGCTGCCGGATGTGAGCGAGAAGGCCATCAACGAGACGGTGGAATACCACCTGGCACATCAAGTCGACGCGCTCGTGGTCATTGCCCCGCAGGAAGAAATTGTGCGCACCATTGAACGACTGAACCCGGGCGTTCCGCTCGTTGCCATCGGTGACATTGGTGCGGCCGGGGTGCAAAGCGTTGGCGTCGACCAGCAGCGTGGCGGATGGCTGGCAACCCAGCACCTGATTGATCAGGGACACCGCAAGATTGCCCACATCATGGGCCCGGCCGACTGGCTTGACGCCCAGGCCCGGCGCCGCGGCTGGGAAGCAGCCCTGGCCGGTGCCGGTCTGGAGCCGGGCCCCCTGCTGGTGGGGGACTGGAGCGCCGAGTCCGGCTACGGTGCCGGGGAACAGCTGTTGGACAACAGCGAATGCTCCGCCGTCTTTGCCGCCAATGACCAGATGTCCCTTGGCGTGATCCGGGCCGCGTATGAGCGCAATTTGCGGCTGCCCCGCGATCTGTCCGTTGTTGGTTTTGATGACAGCCCCGAGTCTGGTTTTTATTTCCCGCCGCTGACGACCGTCCGGCAGGACTTTGCCGAACTGGGACGCCGCTGCGTTGGGATGATCCTTGACGGCATTTCCGGCAATGATCCGTTGTTTTCGGTGCGGATTCAACCCCACCTGATACTGCGGGCGAGCACCGGGCCGAGGCCTGTGGCACTGGCCCGCAGTTAGGCGGGGCAGCCTGCAGCGTGGAGAGGCCTGAAACGACGTCGCCGTTGTTAGCGCTAACAGATTTCATGCCCAATTATCCCTAAAATGGCGACCGGCGTATCCAAGTCACAAACTCCGCGTTGCAGTCCGAAAAATGGCGCACAGCGGGCCAGTGACCTTGCGATCTTAGGGGATTGTAGCTGGTTGCAGCCCGACCAGCAGGTATATCGGTGGCACCCTCGCGGTTTTCTTGGACTGACGGGAATGCGCCAGCTGCTGTTCGCATCGATGAACTCCCCTTGACTTGGGCAGGTGGAACGGTATTGTTAGCGTTCACAAGTGTATTTCTTTTGGCCACCTCCCATGGTGCGCCGGAAGCATCGGCTGAGAGGAAACCATGGGGACGCAGGAGTCTTACGTAATTGGCATTGATTACGGCACCCTGTCCGGGCGTGCAGTGGTGGTGCGCGTTCGCGACGGGGCCGAGCTTGCCTCCGCCGTCGTGGAGTATCCGCATGCCGTGGTGGAGCGGTCCTTGCCGGGCTCTGCTGAGAGGCTGCCGCCTGAATGGGCGCTGCAGGTCCCCGAGGACTACCGCCAGGTGCTCAAGCAGGCTGTGCCAGCGGCCGTCACCCAAGCGGGGATTGACCCGTCCGACGTCGTCGGCATCGGCACGGACTTCACCGCCTGCACCATGGTGCCCACCACAGCCGACGGCACTCCCTTGTGCGAACTGCCGGAGTTCGCCGCCGAACCGCACGCCTTTGTGAAGTTGTGGCGCCACCATGCGGCCCAGCCCCAGGCCGAGCGCATCAACGAGCTGGCCCGGCAACGCCAGGAAAGCTGGCTGCCGCGCTACGGCGGACTGATTTCCTCCGAATGGGAGTTTGCCAAGGGGCTGCAGCTGCTGGAGGAAGCACCCCGGGTGTACGCCGCCATGGACCACTGGGTTGAAGCCGCCGACTGGATCGTCTGGCAACTGACAGGCAGCTACGTGCGCAACGCCTGCACGGCCGGCTACAAGGGCATCCTGCAGGACGGCCGGTACCCGTCCAAGGATTTCCTGTCGGCGTTGAATCCGGATTTTGCCGGTTTTGTTGCGGACAAGGTTGACCACCCGATCGGCAGCCTGGGTGATTCTGCCGGCGGGCTCAGCGCCGAAGCCGCAGTCTGGACGGGCCTGCCCGAGGGCATCCCGGTCGCCGTGGGAAACGTTGACGCGCACGTCACGGCACCGGCGGCAAAGGCCGTCCAGCCCGGCCAGATGGTGGCCATCATGGGCACCTCAACCTGCCACGTCATGAGCTCCGATGAGCTCCGCGAAGTGCCAGGCATGTGCGGAGTCGTCGACGGCGGCATCATCCCGGGCCTGTACGGTTACGAGGCCGGCCAAAGCGGCGTCGGCGACATCTTCGGCTGGTTCATCAAGAACTCGGTGCCCGAGAGCTACCACGCCCATGCGGCAAAGCGCGGTGTTGGCATCCACGAATACCTGACCGCACTTGCCGAGCGGCAAAACATTGGCGAACACGGCCTTGTTGCCCTGGACTGGCACAGTGGGAACCGATCCGTCCTGGTTGACCATGAACTCTCCGGCGTGGTTGTCGGGCAGACCCTGGCCACCACACCCGAGGACGGTTACCGGGCGCTGCTGGAAGCAACAGCCTTCGGCGCCCGCGTCATTGTGGAGACGTTCAACGCCGCTGGTGTTCCCGTCACGGAATTCATCGTGGCCGGCGGGCTCATGAAGAACCAGCTGCTCATGCAAATTTATGCCGACGTGCTGAACCTGCCGCTGTCCACCATCGGATCAAGCCAGGGCCCCGCCTTGGGATCCGCCATCCATGCAGCAGTCGCGGCGGGCCGCTATCCCGACATCATGGCCGCCTCCGAAGCCATGGGCAGCGTGAACCGCGCAGTTGTCAGCCCCATCCCGGAAAACGTCGCCGCCTACAACGAGCTTTTTGCCGAATACCGCCTCCTGCATGACTACTTTGGCCGCGGCACCAACGACGTCATGCACCGGCTCAAGGCGATCGCCCGCAGGGCCCACAAGGTGGCAGTGGAGGTGACGGCATGAGCTGGTCAGCTGCCACCATGACCGCCGTCGCATCCCTGCGCAGTGAAGTGTGCCGCCTCCACGCCGAACTCGTCCGCTACGAACTGGTGGTGTGGACTGCCGGCAACGTCTCTGCCAGGGTTCCCGGCGAGGAACTGATGGTCATCAAGCCCTCGGGCATCGACTATGACGCACTCACCCCCGAATCCATGGTTGTCACTGACCTGCACGGAACCCCGGTCGACGGCGGATGGGGCAACCCTGCGCTGGCGCCGTCGTCCGACACGGCAGCACACGCCTACGTGTACAGGCACCTGCCGGAGGTGGGCGGCGTCGTGCACACCCACTCAAGCTACGCCACGGCCTGGGCCGTGCGCGGCGAGGCAATCCCGTGCGTGCTGACCATGATGGGCGACGAGTTTGGCGGGGAAATCCCCGTCGGACCGTTCGCCTTGATCGGGGACGACTCCATTGGCCGCGGCATCGTCGAGACGCTGGCGGGCTCCCGCTCGCCAGCCGTGTTGATGCAAAACCACGGACCCTTCACCATCGGCGCCACGGCCAAGGCCGCGGTGAAGGCCGCCGTGCTGTGCGAGGAAGTTGCCCGCACGGTGCATTTTGCCCGCGAGCTGGGTCCCATGATCCCCATCGACAGCACCCACATCGACAGCCTGCACCAGCGCTACCAAAACGTCTATGGACAGTAACCCACAATCCGCCTCCTGTCTCGAAGGAATGAACATGTCTTTGCAGTTAACCAATTCTCTGTCCGGATACGAAGTCTGGTTTCTGACCGGAAGCCAAAACCTCTACGGCGAGGAAACCCTGCGCCAGGTCGCCGAGCAGTCGGCTGAAGTGGTCAAGACGCTGCAGGAATCAACAGAGATTCCCGTCCGTGTTGTCTTTAAGGACGTGCTGAAGGATTCCGAGTCCATCCGCCGGGCCGCCATTGATGCCAACGCCGACGACAGGGTCATCGGCCTCATCGCCTGGATGCACACCTTCTCACCGGCCAAAATGTGGATTCGCGGGCTAAGCGAGCTGAACAAGCCGCTGCTGCACCTGCACACCCAGGCCAATGTGGCACTGCCGTGGGCGGAGATTGATTTTGACTTCATGAACCTGAACCAGGCAGCGCACGGCGACAGGGAATTTGGCTACATGCAGTCACGCATGGGCATCAGCCGGAAAACAGTGGTGGGCCACGTGTCCAACCCGCTGGTGCGTGAAAAGATCGGCACCTGGACGCGTGCTGCCGCCGCAGTGGCCCAGGTGCGCACCCTGAAGGTGGCCCGTTTTGGCGACAACATGCGCAACGTCGCCGTCACCGAGGGTGACAAGACCGAAGCGGAAATCCGTTTCGGCGTCTCCGTCAACAGCTGGTCCGTCAATGAACTGGCCGAGGCCGTTGACGCCTCCTCCGAGGCGGATGTTGACGCTCTCATTGCGGAATACCTGCGCCTGTACAACGTGGCTGCCGAGCTTCTTCCGGGTGCCGCACGCCACGAGTCCCTGCGCTACGGAGCCAAGATTGAACTGGGCCTGCGCAGCTTCCTTGAGGCCGGCGGCTTTGGTGCGTTCACCACCAACTTCGAGGACCTTGGCGAACTGCGCCAGCTCCCCGGTCTCGCGGTGCAGCGGCTCATGGCCGACGGCTACGGCTTTGGTGCCGAGGGCGACTGGAAGACGGCCGTGCTCATCCGCGCCGCGAAGGTGATGGGGGAGGGGCTGCCCGGCGGGGCCTCCCTCATGGAGGACTACACCTACCACCTGGTCCCGGGCGAGGAAAAGATCCTCGGCGCCCACATGCTCGAGGTGTGCCCCTCGCTGACAGCCACCAAGCCCTCACTGGAGGTGCACCCGCTGGGCATTGGCGGCCGCGAGGATCCGGTCCGCCTGGTGTTCGACGCCGATCCGGGCACCGGAGTGGTGGTGGCCCTCTCGGACATGCGCGAACGCTTCCGCCTCACAGCCAACAAGGTCGAGGTTGTGCCGCTGGACGAGCCGCTGCCCAACCTTCCCGTGGCCCGGGCCGTGTGGAAGCCGCTGCCCGACTTTGCCACCTCCGCCGCCGCCTGGCTGGAGGCCGGGGCCGCCCATCACACTGTGATGAGCACCGCCGTCGGCATTGAGGCGTTCCAGGACTTCGCCGACATCTTCGAGGCGGAACTTCTTGTCATTGACGAGGACACCACGCAGCGTGGTTTTGTGCGGGAGATCCGCTGGAACCAGGCCTACTACCGCCTGGCCCAGGGATTCTGAGCCCGGATTCTGAGCCCAGGATTCCAACCCCGGATCCCGGGCCGGCCTGAGCAAGGGCCGGCCCGGGATCCGTGTGTCAGGACTGGTTTTTGAGGATTCTGACGTGAGCCGGTGTCAGCTCGGCGATGGTGCTGACACCGAGCAGGGCCATGGTGCGTCGCATGTCCGTTTCAAGGATCTCCAGTGCGCGGTCCACGCCGGCCCGGCCGCCCGCCATCAGGCCGTACAGGTAGGCCCGCCCAATCAAGGTGAAGTCCGCTCCAAGCGCCAGGGCCGCGATGATGTCGGCACCGCTCATGATGCCGGTGTCCAAAATGATTGCGGGGCTGCCCGCGCCGGACTTGAGCGCTGCGGAGACCTCCGGGAGGAGGTGGAAGGGGATGGGCGCCCGGTCCAATTGGCGCCCGCCGTGGTTGGAGAGGACAACGCCGTCGGCCCCGTGATCAACCGACTTCCGGGCGTCGTCGACGGTCTGGATCCCCTTGACCACCAGCTTGCCCTTCCACGTTTCCCGCAGCCAGCCCAGATCCGCGAAATTCAAGGTGGGGTCGAACATCGAGTTGATCAGCTCGGCCACCGTGCCCGTGTGTCGGGACAGCGAGGCAAAGGTGAGTGGTTCGTGGGTCAGGAAGTTAAACCACCAGGCCGGGCGGTAGGACGCGTCAAGCACCGTTTTGACGGTCAGCGACGGCGGGATGGTCATGCCGTTTCGCACGTCCCGCAGCCGCGCCCCGGCGACGGAGGTGTCCACCGTGACCATGAGCGTGTCGTAGCCGGCCCGGGCAGCGCGCTCGATCAATTCAAGGGAGCGGTCCCGGTCCTTCCACAGGTAGAGCTGGAACCAGTTGCGCCCATTCGGGGCTGCGGCAGCAACATCCTCGATGGAGGCGGTGCCCATCGTGGACAGCGTGTAGGGAATGCCCGCAGCCTCGGCAGCCTGCGAGCCGGCATACTCGCCCTCGGACTGCATCATCCGGGTGAAACCGGTGGGCGCGATGCCCACCGGCAGCCTTGACTGCTTCCCCAAAATCTCCGTGCCCAGGTCGATGCTGGAGACATCCCGCAGGATGCCGGGGCGGAACTCAATGTCGAGAAACGCTGCACGCGCCCGGCGCAGGGTGATTTCCGCCTCGGCGGCACCATCCGTGTAATCGAACGGCGCCTTCGGGGTGCGGCGCTTGGCCATGTCCCGCAGATCCCAGATGGTGTTGGTGCGGCGCAATTTGGCTGCCTGGCTGAACTCAGGCTTCTTGAACTGCATCAACGGGGCCAGCTCCGAATATTTGGGCATCCGGCGTCGGAGTGCGGCCGGCAGGGCTGGAACTCCCTGCGCTTCAGGGTTGCCGGTTTCGCTGCTTTGCGTCATTGTCGCCTCCATGCTGGAAAGGTGGATTTCTCCGTCGTTTCCCACCCTAGTGTCTAAGGTCCAACCACACCAAGTAGCATTGTCACATGCGTACCCATCAACATGTTTTGAATTGGTTGGAGCACCAACTCTCCTCCGGCGGACTGGTCCTCGGGGACCGGTTGCCGCCGGAACGCACGCTGGCAGAGCGTCTCGGTGTCTCGCGCACCTCGGTCCGCGAAGCCGTCCGGATTCTGGAGGTCATGGGTGTTGTCCGGGTTGGGGTCGGGTCCGGCCCGGACGCCGGTGCGGTGGCCATTTCCGATCCCACGATGGCCCTGGGGATGGCGTTGCGCCTGCATGTTGCCACGTCCCATCTTCCAGTTGCAGACATTGTGCAGACCCGTGTGCTGCTCGAGTCATGGGCGGCCTCCCGGGCCAGCGCTGATGCACAGGCGCTGGAGGAAGCCGAGGAGCTGCTCCAACGGATGGATGAGGTCTCTGACGCCACCGAGTTCCTTGACCTTGACATCCGTTTCCATTTGGCCTTGTCGGAGGCGGCCGGAAATGTCGTTGTGAGCGCGATGCTGGGCTCACTGCGGGAGGCGGTCAAGGATTATGGGGGAAGGCTGACGTCCAATCTTCCTGACTGGGGGTCAACTGTGCAACGTCTCCGTGCTGAGCACCGGGCCATTTTGACGGCCGTCAGGAACGACGACGGACCAGCAGCGGCAGATCTTGTCACCACCCATATTGAGGGGTTTTATCAGGAAGCCGGGGTGGCGGGCTGAGAGGCCGGTCCCGGCGGGTTGGGTTCTTCGCTGTGGGTGCCGCCCGGTACTGTTAATGGAATGGATCTTTCGCTCGTCCCCTATGTGGAATATGCGGCGCTCAGGGGGCTTGTCGGCCCCGCAGCGGTGCATCGCGGGCTTGAGTATGCCGGTGCTGGCAAGGTCAGCAGGGTCCAATGGGTGGAAAGCCGGCTCGAGCTGCAGGCCTGGGTGTCCGGCAGCGGCAGGAGAGTCTACGAAACCACAGTCACCTTCATTGACGCACCGAAGGGAGCGGCTCTTGTTGCCGGCTACTGCAGCTGCCCCGTCGGGGGAAACTGCAAACACGTGGCTGCCCTGGTTTTTACCACCAACCGCTTGCTGGAAGAAACCGAACCTCCCGAAACATCCGGGATTCCTGGGGTTCGTGACGTAGCTGCGGAACCGGCGCAGGCAGTGGCGCAGACGCCAGCACCGAAGATAGTCGCAGCCAAGACGCCGGCAGTCAAGAAAGCCGCAGCCACGGCGCCGGCAGTCAAAAAGCAGGTGCCCAAGAAACCGGCGCCCTGGGAACAGCAGCTTGAGGCCTTACTCCATCCGCCGGTAGTGGAGGCGCCGGCCTATTGGGGCCGGGAGCCGGCTCGCAACGCGGGCGTGGTCGCCCCAATCCCGATGGCGCTGCAATTTGAGTTGCTTGAGGAACCACAGGATCCCTACGCGGCCCGATCCCAGTTCAGGAAGAATGCCAAAACACGCGGTGCCAAGGCCATGGAAAAGACGCGTATCCGTCTCGGCGTCCGTCCGGTCATGCGCAACGACGCCAACAAATGGGTTGTCGGCAACCTGGCCTGGGACTCCATGCATCAGCTTTACTACATGGACGGCTTCAACCTGGAACACAAGAAGTGGCTGCAGATTTTTCATTCCCTCTTCAAGTCCACCAGAACCGGTTACGGCACCGGCAAGTGGATTTGCCTGGATGATTTCAACTCTCCGCTGTTGTGGAACCTGCTGACGCAGGCGGCCGGGATCGGCCTGGAATTTGTCACCTCCAGAAAGTCGAACACCATCACATGGGCCGAATCGGTCCATGTCAGCACGGACATCGCCGCAACAGCCGACGGCGGCATCACGCTCGTCCCGCATGCCGTTGTCGGCAGCTCCTCATCTGACGCCGCCTCATCTGACGCCGCCTCATCCGACACGACCCCATCTGACGGCGCAACTCTTGACCCGGCCATGATGGGCACCCTCGGCGCGCCCGTACACGGCCTTTTCTGGTGGACCGGCGGCAATGAAAAAACCGCCATTGCCCAGCGGAACATCAACTTCGCACCTGTCGCGGAGTCCGTCGGGAAGACGCTGAAACTGCTGATCGACACCCGGACGCCGGTGGAAATCCCGGCTTCGGCGCGGCAGCAGTTCCTGGACAGTTACTACCCGCAGCTGCGCCACAGCATGGACCTGCACGCCCGCGACGGCAGCGGCGGGCTGCCGGAAATTCGGGACCCGGAACTCGTGCTGACAGCCGTGCACATTCCTCCGGCGGCCGCACCAAAGGTTGACCGGCGACGCAAAACCGCCAGCCAGCCCCACAAGGCAGCCGGGCCGGCACTGGAGCTGCATTGGCACTGGGAATACGCTGTCGGCGACTCAATCGCCAAATATTCGATGGTCAGCGACGGGGCGGGGCACCGCGACGACGCCTTCGAGACACGGCTGCTGACGATTGTGGCGGAGGCGCTCGCCGAATTCCCGGCGGCCACCCGGGAATCCTTCCCCCATACTGCAAGCCTGCATCCCGGCAGCAACGAGCCCGTGCACGTGAAAGACGTTGCCGCGGCCCGCTTCAGCACCGAAGCCCTGCCCGCCCTGGCCGAACTTGAGCACGTGCGCGTGGACACTGCCGGTACGGCCCCCGACTACACCGAGCTGACGGGCACCCCGCAGATTGGCATCAGCACCAAGGGAACGGGCGACGGCGACTGGTTTGACTTGGGTGTCTCCGTCACCTTGGACGAGACCGACATTCCGTTTGGCGAATTGTTCCGGGCGCTGGCCTCCGATGAGGACCACCTGATGCTGCCCAACGGACATTACTTTGCATTGAACCAGCCTGAATTTGAGCAGCTTCGCCGGCTCATCGACGAGGCACGGAGCCTGCAGGAGCCCGGCGGTTCCCTGAAAATCAGCCGCTACCAGGCCGGGCTGTGGGAGGAGCTCAAGGAGCTGGCCACCACTGCCGAGCAGGCCGACGCCTGGCAAAAGTCAGTCTCCGGGCTGCTCGAGCTGCAGGAAGTTGCGGCGGTTCCAGTCCCGGCGGGGCTTGATGCGTCGCTGCGCCCATACCAGCAGGAAGGCTTCAACTGGCTGGCCTTCCTGTTTGACAATAATCTTGGCGGAGTGCTGGCCGATGACATGGGCCTGGGCAAGACACTGCAAACCCTGGCCTTGATCACCCACGCCAAGGCCACCGCCGCGGCACAAACGGAAGAGTCACTGCCGTTCCTGGTGGTTGCACCCACCTCGGTGGTGTCCAACTGGGCTGCCGAGGCGCGCCGCTTTGCCCCCGGACTGAACACCACAGCCGTCACCGACACACTGCGCAAGAGCGGCAGCGAGGCAGCCGCACTGGTGGGCGGGACCGACGTCGTCATTACCTCCTACACACTGTTCCGGCTCGACAACGAAGCCTATGCCAGCCAGAAATGGGCCGGGCTGATCTTTGACGAGGCCCAGTTTGTGAAGAACCACCTCACCAAGGCCAGCCAGCTGGCGCGGTCGTTCCCGGCGTCGTTCAAGCTGGCGATCACCGGCACGCCCATGGAAAACAACTTGATGGAGCTGTGGTCGCTGTTTGCCATCACCTCACCGGGGCTGTTCCCGTCGCCGACGCATTTTTCCGACTACTACCGCAAACCGGTGGAGAAGGAGAGGGACGCTGACCGGCTCAAGCAGTTGCGGCGCCGGATCCGGCCGCTGATCATGCGGCGCACGAAGGACGCTGTGGCCAAGGAGCTGCCGCCCAAGCAGGAACAGGTGCTGGAGTTGGAGCTTGCGCCGCGGCACCGCACCATTTACCAGCGACACCTCCAGCATGAGCGTCAAAAAGTTCTCGGCCTGCTGGGCGACATGGACAAAAATCGGTTTACGATCTTCAAGTCGCTCACCACCCTGCGGATGCTCAGCCTGGACGCCTCCCTGGTGGATCCGAAGTATGCCAGCGCCCCGTCCAGCAAGCTCGATGTGTTGTTTGAACAGCTCGAAGACGTCGTGGCGGAGGGGCACCGGGCGTTGATCTTCAGCCAGTTCACGTCGTTCCTGGGCAAGGCCAGGGAGCGGTTGGACGCCGCCGGAATCGAGTACGCCTACCTGGACGGAAAGACCCGCAAACGCGGCGAGGTCATTGATAAGTTCAAGTCCGGGACTGCGCCGGTGTTCCTGATCAGCTTGAAGTCGGGTGGCTTCGGGCTGAACCTGACCGAAGCCGATTACTGCTTCCTGCTGGACCCGTGGTGGAACCCCGCCACCGAAAACCAGGCCGTGGACCGCACCCACCGGATCGGCCAGACCAAGAACGTCATGGTCTACCGGCTCGTTGCCAAGGACACGATCGAGGAAAAAGTCATGGCGCTCAAGGACAAGAAGGCGAAGCTGTTCAGCTCCGTCATGGACGACGACGCCATGTTCTCCTCTGCGATCACCGCCGACGATGTCCGCGGGCTGTTTGACGCTTGAGCCGCGGCTGCACTGCGAACAACCGGCAGGGGCACGTTGTGGCCTGGAATGCGTCGGTGGTTGGACGATTGAGATCAGCCATCCGTATTGCGGCGCTGCGCCGCGCCTCCGATGGCGCAGATCCTCAGTGCTCAGCTCTAAGACAGTGCTGTGATGCAGGATCCGAGCAGGCGGCGCAACTGCTCCTGCTCTGACGGAATGAGTCCGCTTCCCATCGTGAGCTCGACCGACTCCGCCGCAGCGCTGGCCGCCGCGAGGCGTTCCCTACCCCGGTCCGTGAGCTGAACAGGAAGCGCCCTTCCCGATGCTGGCTGTACTCGGCGGGAAACGAGGCCGTCCCGCTCCAGCGAGAGCAGGAGGACATTCATCGACTGCCGCGAGACGAAGGTGCCCCGCGCCAATTCGGAATTTGAGAGTCCTGGCCGCTGCGAGAGCTGCTCGAGGCAGGCATATTGCGGCACCGTCATGCCCAATGGGCGCAACGCCCCATCCATCGCGGACCGCAGGGCGCTGTGTGCCTGTTTCAGCAGATACCCCAGCGACGTTTCCAGAACCACGCCAACACTCTCTTGACTCATGTCAATATTCTGACATACATTGAGTAAGTCAACACACTGACATGATCGTTCATTGGGGAAAGAGGAGACATTGCGATGGCTGTCATAGGGCCGGATTTTATTTCACTGCAGGTGCGTGACCTGGAACGGTCGGCTGCGTTTTACGAACAACAGCTGGGATTGGTGCGGGCCAAGGCTGCCCCGCCACACGCCGTTGTCTTCGATACAAAGCCCATTCCCTTTGCTGTGCGTGAGCCGCTGTCGGGCATCAATCTGGACACCATCGACCAGCCCGGGGCGGGCACTGCTGTCTGGTTGCGTACCACGGACGCCCAGCTGATTCACGACGGGCTTGCCGCCGCAGGCACCCGGATCGTGTCGGAGCCGGTGGAGGGGCCGTTTGGCCGAACCTTCACTTTTGCGGATCCTGACGGCTATTTCATCACGGTTCACGATGCGGCCTGAGCAGTCCCGGCATGGATTGCTTCCGCGCAAGCTGGCACGGGAGAGCCCATGAGCGGCTGGCTTGGTGTGGTGTCGGCCGAGCACGTCCGCCGCGGGGTCGCCCTGAGTATTGCCCAGATCGGCCACGGCGGACGGGTCGGAGTGGCGCGGATGCAGGCCGGCGACACGCTCATCTACTATTCCCCGGTGGAGCGGTTGGGGGAGAAGACGCGGCTGCAGCAGTTCACGGCCTTGGGGACCGTTGCCGACGATGAGATCTGGCAAGCGGACGACGGCGAATTCACCCCGTTCCGGCGGCGGGTCAACTACATTCAGGCAACTCCTGTGGGCTTGGCGGAAGTGCGTACCCGGCTGCATCTGACGGCGCAGCCGAACTGGGGATATCAGCTACGACTGGGGATTGTGCCACTGGAGGAACGCGACGTGGCTGTCCTGCGAGCCGCCATGACCGCATAGCTTTGGCCAGTTGCAGTACCTCGAGCTGTCCTGCCCCGGGTTGCCGCATCCTCAGCTCCCTGCCGTCACTTGCGGTCGCGCGGACCGGCACAGTCTCGAATCGAGATTCTCGGGAGCGGGCCCAGCACCACAGCCAGCCCAAGGGGAGCAGGGCTCCGACGACTTTGATCACGACTGCACCAGCAAACTTCGATGGATACAACTGTCCATCGAAGTTTGCTGAGAATGCCCTTAGTGTTCTTATCATGGCGAACTTTGGTCTTTTCAAGCGGTGGGGAAAACAGCATGCGGGGCCTTCAGTCGACAAGCCTCAGCCCGCATCGAGGGCACGGACCAGTGAAACCCGGAACCGGTGTGTCCTTGACGACCACCATGGCATGCGCTCGGGGAAGAGGCTACGTTCAGGGTACGCACCATCAGTATTATCGCCATCTGTAACGGACAGCGTCCGTGGTGAGCTGAAGTCCCATGAGTAGCCCGCTTGCTCGTGTGGCCAGCTTTGGGCTACTGATGTCAGCCCTGCTCGGCTTGACTGCTTGTTCGTCAAACGAGCATCCGGCACCCCGACCAAGCTCCGATGCTGCTGGAACCGGAAGTTGCACAGACAAAGGAATGTATACGGTGAGCACTTCTGCAGTAGGCCCAGTTCCTGGTCTGCCACAGTCCGCATTGGGACCCGGGCATACTCCGCGCATCGGGCTGGTTGGGACGAAGATCGAGGCCGCTGTGCCCACAGTCAGCTTGATGGTGTGGGCCGAAGAGCCATCGACTTCAGGCGACGAAACTTTCAAAGATCTGGCTCTTGACACCGAGATTACATTCAGTGGCTACACAGTGAAAGTCACCTCGATCTGCGCGAACTCAGCCCGTCTGGACTTGGTGTCCCAGGAGGATTAGCCAACGGCGGCAGGTGGGTTGGTTGCCCAACGCACCTGCCGCCGTCGAACTCCAATAATGAATTACAGCAGTTCAGCCCGCAGATCAGCGGCGGACTTGGGCGAGAGCAGGCCGGGGGCCACGTCGAACACGGTTTTGGCGCCGAACTGGCCGGCCGCGTTCATGCGGTGCACGGCGCGGGCGTAGGCAACGAGCACGCTGGAGGTGAATTCCGGGTTGCTTTCCAGCGCCAGGGAGTACTCGACGACCTGGGCATGCCCGTCGGAAGTGTTGCCGCTGCGAATCACAAAACCACCGTGCGGCATGGTCGCATGGTCGCGGGCCAACTCCTCGGCCGTAATGAAGTTGACCGTGGTGTCGTATTGGTCAAAGTAATGCGGCATGCCCACGATCTCGGCGCGTACAACGTCCTCGGAGGCGCCGTCCTCAAGCACCACAAAGCATTCGCGGGTGTGCTTCTGGCGGGTGGTCAGTTCCGGCCGCGAGCCGCTGCGGACCTCGTCAATGGCCGTCTCGGACGGCAGGGTGTACTGCACGCCGCCGGCAACTCCGGGCACCCGGCGGATGGCGTCCGAGTGCCCCTGGCTCAGGCCTCGGCCCCAGAACGTGTAGGTGTCGCCGTCGGGCAGCAGGGCCTCGCCGTAGACACGGTTGATGGAGAACATGCCCGGATCCCAGCCGGCGGAGATCAACGCGGTCTTGTTGGCAGCCTTTGCGGGAGCGCCCACGGTGGCGTAGTACTCGGGAATGCGCGCGTGCGTGTCGAAGCTGTCGACCGTGTTAAACAAGGCAGCCAAGGCGGGTCCCTGTTCGGGCAGGTCCGACTTGGAACCGCCGCACAGGATCAGCACGTCAACATCGGATGCGCGGCCGGCCAACTCGTCCATCGAGAACACTGGGGCACCGGCATTGAGCGGCGTCAGCTCCGCAGGGTTGCGGCGGGTGTAGATTCCCGTCAGGGTCATGTCGGCGTTCTTGGCAATGGCTGCCTCGACCCCGCGGCCCAGGTTTCCGTAACCAGCAATTCCAATGCGAATCGGCGCGCTCATGTATTCTCCATCCGTCTATTGGGCCGCTCATCACTGGCGGCCGCACACTTACCAACAACCGTACAGTCTGCAGCTACGGTGGCGTACAGCGGAAGGGGCGGCCGGGCTGGGAGGCGCGGGCCCGGCGTCGTTCCCGGCCTTAGGCAGGAGAAGCATTGTCCCAAGCACGACGGCGGCATGCGCCACCGCGCGCCCCTCACCTGCCGGTAAACTGGACGCGGGTGTTTTCCCTGCCCCACCTCTCTGCACTAAAGGACCACACCCATGAGCTTGATCCGCCTCAACGATGTTTCCGTGCGCTTCGACAAGGTCCAGGTGCTGCGCGAGGCCTTTTTCAAGCTCGAGGCGGGGGACCGGGTGGGGATGATCGGACGCAACGGCTCGGGAAAGTCCACGCTGCTCAAGCTGGTCATGGATCAGGTGGAGCCCGACACCGGCACCGTCAGCGTGGAGCTGGGCACCAAGATTGGCTACTTCTCCCAGTTCTCCGAGCTGAATGGCGCGCAGACCATTCTGGAAGTATTGGAGGAAGTGTTTGCCCACGTCCTGGAGATTGAGGCGGAGCTTGCCGGGATCGATGCGGCGCTCGCCGTCGACCAGCCGGAAGCCGAACTGGACCGGCTGATTCACCGGCAATCAGAGCTGTTTGCCGACATGGACCGGCTGGACGGCTGGGACTACCAGCGCTCGATCGACAAGGTGTTGACCACGCTTGGCTTCAACGAGGCTCACCGCATTTGCCCCATCGACGACCTTTCGGGCGGCTGGCGCAACCGTGCAGCCTTGGCCAAGATCCTCCTGGAAGCGCCCGACGTGCTGCTGCTTGATGAGCCCACCAACTACCTTGACGTGGCCGGCGTGGAATGGCTCGAGGGCTGGTTCAAGAACTTCCAGGGCGCGGCGATCATCGTCTCGCACGATCGGAAGTTCCTTGACGCGGTGGTTACCCGCATCATCGAGCTGGAGAACTTCCACCTGCATGAATACCCAGGGAACTTTGCCGAGTACGTGGTGGCCAAACAGTTCCGGCTCAAGACGCTCGAAAGCCAGTTTGTGCATGAGTCCGAACTGCTGGCCTTTGAAGCGGAGGGCATCTCCGACCGCCGCGAGGCTGCCAAGGCTGCGACGAGGGGGCTCGATTCCAAGCTGTCAAAGATCAAGAAGTCACGCGCCCCGCGGCCCGTGGACAAGATCATCACCGAGATCTACGGCGGGCTGCACGTCAAGGACGTGCTGTGCCGGATCGAGTCGCTGAGCAAAACGTATGGCAACCGGACGCTGTTCAGCGACCTCAGCTTTGAGATCCGCCGCGGCAACCGGATTGTGGTGCTGGGGGCCAACGGTTCGGGCAAGTCGACGCTGCTCCGTGCCCTGACGGGGGAGGAACCGGCAGATTCCGGCTACGTCACCTGGGCCAAGGGCGGCGGGCTGGTGTCCTACAACCAGGTGCTCGACGAGCTGGACCCTGACGACACCGTCACCCACGCCGTCAACGCGATGCCGGACAGCCTCGCACTGACGGCCACCAAGAAGTCCGTCAACCGCTTCCTGGCCATGTTCCAGTTCTCCGAGGCGGACCTGAAGCAGCGCATCGGCAACCTGTCCGGTGGGCAGCGGGCCCGTGTGGCGATGGCCCAGTGCCTGCTGTCGGGCGCCTCAGTGTTGGTGCTTGATGAGCCCACAAACCACCTCGACATGTCCAGCACGCAGGTCATGGAGCGGGCCCTGCTGCATTTCCCTGGTGCCGTCCTCGTGGTCAGCCACGACCGCTTCTTCACCGACAAAATCGCCAACCGCCGGCTCGTGTTCAACGCTGACGCGCCGGGCGGGATTACAGTCCACGGCGGGTAGCTGTCGGCAAGCCGTCTCATGCTCCGAATGCGGGGCTGTTGAGTACCATTCATGCTGCGTTCCCGGCCTTTCCCTGTGCCGTCGGGGCGGCCGCTCCTGCCAAAGTGCCGCCGTTGTCCCTTTTTTGAAGGGGCGACGGCGGTTCTTGCGTTCCGGGGGTCGGGCAGCCTGGTTGGGTGATTGGCGGCGCTAAAAAAGATTTAGAAGATTCTTTCGGGGATGTATTGCGTGTTGGTAACGTATGCCTGTAGTCTTGGGGTATGAGTATTCCGGTGTTTGTCCCCGGGGACCGGGGTGGTGAGGCCACACAGGATGTGGTTTCGCTGCTTGCCGCGGTTGGTGCTCTTC
>NZ_JBQSVT010000042.1:0-33532 GCF_052376555.1 Specibacter sp. AOP5-B1-6 | reverse complement strand
CGGCGGTTGAGTATGGATCCGGGCAGGGACGGGATGTCGTGGGTGGTCTTGCATATTCCGACGTTGGCGGCGGAGGCGATCATGGTGCATTGCCATCGGGTCGCCTCAGCGATCAAGAGTGATGCTGCGGGCCGTCAGCGTGCTGCTGACGCGGCAGGGACCAGGGAGGATTGCCGGGAGTACAGGACGCGTGAGCAGATCCGTGCCGATGTCGCCGCGGTCCTGCTCATGGGCCAGGAACTCCCCGCCAATAGTTACACCAACCCCACCACCAACCACCACAGCAACAACAGCAGCAGCAATAGCAACAGCAGCGGCAGCCGTGGCTACGGCGGTACTGGCGGTTACGACGGCCAAGGCAATGGGAACAGCAGTTACAACGGCCAGGGCGCCGGCAATGGCGGTTCCACTGGCACTGGCAATGGTGCCGGCAACGATTTCACCAGTGCTGGCAGTCGTGGCGGACAGGGTGCTGGCCGGGATGGGCGCCCCAACAACAACTTCAGCAGCACCCCCGGCAGCGGTAGCAGCGGCGGGTTCACTGGCAATGGTGCCACTCAGGGCGGTGGCACCTCTGGCAGTGGTGCCGCACCCGGTGGTGGCAGTACCGGTGGCACTTCTGGCAGTCCCGGTTCCGGCTACAGCGATGGGCCGGGTGCCGGTGGGGACGGTGGTGTTCCTTTTGGGGAGAAGAGTGCGTTTGGGGTGACGTTGTTTGATGAGGAGCCGGTCTGGGCGCACTCAGATCCGGCCCCGCCCCACACCAACACCAGCACCAGCCCAACGACTGGCCCGGAGACGACTCCCGCGGGGGAAGCGGTCCTGCCTGACGTCGACCAACCCATTGGCGGCACGGTTTTGCCTGATGGGGCCGGGTCGGAACCGCTCAGCGGCACGGTTTTGCCTGATGGGGCGGGGCCGGGTCGTGTTGACGGCACCAGCCTGCCCAACACCCCGAATCATGGCCAGGACCCTGGTCATGATCCCGGGCAGCCGTCCGGCCAGGTGCCTGGTCAGCAGCCCGCTCGGGGCTCTGGGCTGGGTGGTGGTGTGGGGTTGGAGGATGTGCCGTTGTGCGGGGAGTTGGTTGGGGATGGTTCTGGTTATGTTGATGAGATCGTTGACGGGGTTGTTGAGGATCGCCAGCAGGAGTATCTGGATCAGTTGGAGGCCATGCGCCGGGGCAAGGTCATGGTGGATCCGCCGTTGCCGAGGGCACAGATTTTGCTTAAGGTCCCGTTTCTGGGGTTGGTGGGTATCACTGATGAACCGGCCGAGTTGGTTGGTGAGGGGGTTGGGCCGGTGCCGTTGGGGATCGCTAGGAAGCTGATGGCTGGTGAGAGCACGTTCTTGCGGGTGTTGACTGATCCGGTCACGGGGCAGGCGTTGCCGTTGAGCCCGCAGCGGTACACGTTGCGGGATGCGGAGAAAGTGGTGTTGCAGGCCCTGGCCGGGGGTTGTTACTTCCTGAATTGTTCGAATCCGGTGGTGTTGACGGATATTGATCATCTGCAGGCGTGGGAGCACGGGGGCAAGTCCACATGGGAGAACCTGAGGCCGGCATGTGCGGCCCATCATAGGTTGCGGCATTTCAAGGATGATAAGGACAGGCATGGTAATTATCGTCGGTATCGGGAGCCGTATCGGAACCAGATTCGTTTGCGGGGCTGGACCCCGAAACTTACCAGTGATGGCCGGGTCGGGTGGATCACCCCGTCCGGGAAGTATCGGGCACCCTTGTATGAAACACCTCAACTCACCCAGTACCCGAAGTGGTTGAAGCGACGCCTCAACAAGGTCCTAAACCCACCCACCAGCACCACCGCCGCCAGCACCGCGGCCGGCAGCAACCCCGACACAGGCCCAACAACACCCACACCGTGAGCAGCACCTGGAGCAACCCGCCGATGACGTCAGCGCCTCCCGACGTCGTGAAAGCCCCGGAGCAGTAAACAACCCCCAGCCGAGCGGGCAGCTTCGGAGCAAATCGCAGTCTGCAGGCCAGACGCCACACCATTCAGCCCCACCCAACACCAGTCCCGAGGCACCGTTCGATCACCTGCACGCGCCGGAGATGGTTCACAATGCCCGACGTGCCATGCTCCGCCGCCTAGACTTTCCCTTGTGACCACACTGCAAAAAGATACTCCGCACACCGGGACCGGCCTGGGACCGGCCAGCCCGCGGCGACTGGTCGATATTCGGCATGCGGCCACAACGCCACTGCTTCCAGCCAGCTTGGTGGGGGCCGTGGCCTTTACCATCTATACGCTTTTCTCCTGGCTGCAATGGCAGAGCTTCACCATCCGCTCCTGGGACCTGGGCATCTTCACCCAGTTGGCCAAGGATTATGCCAATTTTCAGCCGCCCATAGTGAGTATTAAAGGGGATGGCTACAACCTGCTCGGCGACCATTTCCACCCCATCCTGGTTCTGCTCGCACCCTTTTACCGGTTGTTTCCCAGCGCCTACACACTGCTGGTCGTGCAGAACGTGCTGCTGGCCATCTCAGTGGTCGTCGTTTGCCATCTGGCAGTCAAGCGCTTGGGAAACATCACCGGCGTATGCGTGGGCCTCGCCTACGCACTGAGCTGGGGACTGCAGTCGGCAGTCGATTCACAGTTCCACGAAGTCGCCTTTGCGGTGCCTCTGCTGGCCTTTTCATTGGCTGCCCTGTTGGAGGAGCGCTGGCGTTCGGCATGGATTTGGGCTTCCCTGCTTGTCTTTGTCAAAGAGGACTTGGGCCTGACGGTCTTCGTTATCGGCCTGGTCTTGGCCCTGCGAGCCCGGTCCGCGGGAGGCCTGTGGTTGTCAGTATGGGGTGTTGCCTGGTTTTTGCTGACCACCAAGGTCATCCTGCCGTCAATGAATCCCGGCGCCCAATGGGCCTACCAAAGCCAGCTGAACATCAGCGGACTGCTCAGTGACCCGGCCTCGCTCTTCCACCCCGACAAGGTCGCCACCGTGCTGTTGCTGGTGGCCATCACGGCCGGGCTCGCCCTCTTCTCGCCCCTCACACTTATCGTCCTGCCCACCTTGGCCTGGCGCTTCCTCTCGGACCTGCCGGTGTATTGGGGACAGGAGTGGCAATACAGTGCAGTGCTCATGCCCGTCGTCTTTTGCGCCGCCATTGATGCGCTCTCCCGAAGGAGAGTGCTCAACTCCTCCCGCCTCAGGCTGCTCTTGGGAACCGGCATCCTGCTCATCTCACTTGTACTGACGAGCCAGTATGCCTTTGGGAAATTGCCCGACCCCGGCAAGAATTTCCCGCTAACCACGGTTCAATCGTCACAGAACGCCTTGGCTGCAGTGCCCGACGGCGTGAGCGTTGAGACCGACATTTCCCTGATGAGCTACCTGACCGACCGCACCGAGGTGTATTGGATCGGCAACAAAAATCCCGCGCCCGACTACGTACTGATCGACGTCTCCGCCCGCGCCGGCGTGTCTCCCACTGCGGCTGCCACTGAGGCCGAACAGCGCTTTCCAGGCACCCACTTCGTCACCGTTTTCGCAGACGCCCGTTATCAGGTGGCTCGACGGCAGTAGTTTTGCCACCCACCGAACCATGGACGACGGCGGAACCTGGGTCCCGCCGTCGTCCATGGGCATGCAGATGGTTGCCCTGCACTGCCGTTCGCTAGGCGGCCAGTGCAGCTGCGCGGGCGGAATCCAGGTCGACAAAGACTGCGCGGTTGAGCTCAAAGGACTCAGCTGCGAAATCCAGGATCGCGTCCTTCTGTGAACGGCTGAAGTCAGTGCTGTCCAAGAGCTCGCGGTAGGCATCCTTGTACGGCTTGGGCTTGGCAATCTCATTGAATGCGTAGAAATTCAGGCCTTCATCGGCAATGTCGTAGTGACGCTGCACCATCCGGGAGATGATCAGTCCGCCTGAGAGGTCGCCCATGTAGCGCACATAGTGGTGGGCCAGCAGGAACTCGATGGATTCACGCCCCAACGTCGCCAATGCGTCTGCATAGGCGGCAGTGGCCGGCACGATCACTATGCTCCCGTCGGCCAGCTGCGCTTCCCAATCCGCGCCATGGTGGTATGCCATGTCGGCTTCCAAAGCAGCCACGCGTGCCAGCTTGGGATCAATAAAGGCGCCCAACTGGGGGTGGTCGACGTGGGCTGCAAGGGCAGTTTCCAGCGCGCGGTAGATAACCAGGCTCTGATCCAGCAGGCTCACAAGGGCCGCAGCGTCCAAGGCGCCGCCCATCAAGTCGGCCACGAAAGTGGAGTCTTCGGCAGCCGTGTGAGCTGCGGCGGTGTGAGTTTTAAGCTCCTGCGACAGCGCGGCGGGCGACTCTGGCAAAACGGATTCAACTGCGGGTGCTGGCATGACTCACTCCATGATTAGGTAAAGGTATCCTTAGCTAATCAAAGTTAGTGACACTGTGTCAAGAGCTTGCTGACATAGTGTCACTGACTATCAGCACAATTTACTGCCCTAATCCACGCTCTTGATCTTCACCACAAATACCGCGCCGAGGAGCCCAATAACCGCCGCAACCACATACAGCGTCACATAGCCGCCGAAAATGGTGACGAGCGGCCAGGCGATGATCGGCGCAATGACCTGTGGCAGCGAGTTCGCCACGTTGATCACACCCATGTCCTTGCCGCGGCTCACCGCAGACGGCAGCACCTGGGTCAGCAGGGCAAAGTCCACCGCCAGATAAACGCCGTAGCCGATGCCAAGGACAGCGGCCCCCATGAGCGCACCGGTCCAGGTTGGGAAGAACGCCAGAATCAGCGCCGCCAAGGCAATGATGGCCGACGAAGCAATGACGAATGGCTTGCGTTTGCCCACCCTGTCGGTCCATCGTCCGCCAATCACCGCGGTGATCAAGGTCAGGACGGCGTAGATGCCGGTGAGGATCAAGACCCCAAATTCCGGGTTTTCAAAACCCACCGCATCGGTCAGGAAGAACAGCAGGTACAAGGTCACCAGGTGGTTGCCCACATTGACGAGGAACCTGGTGATCCACGCCCACGCAAAGTCAGGATAACGTCGCGGAGAGATCCAAAAACCCTTGACAAAATTTAGCCAGGTAAAGGGCGGTTTGTCTTTTGAGCTGAGCACCGGGTCGTTGGCCAGGAACAAGTAAGGCACCATGCCAGCCACCAGTGCCACCGCGCAGATGATGAACCCGAGCGAATAATTCCCGGCCACGACGGCGGCAATGGCAGCGCCCACAAGGATCCCGGCCACCGTTCCCATGGAGGCCAGCCCGCCTATGGTGCCACGTTGCCGCACCGGAACTTGGTCGGGTATGGCAGCCGTGGTGGCGGCAAGCGCACCGTTGGCCCCCAGTTGCACAAGGCACCACAGCAGGGCCATGGCAGCAACACTGGGCGCACCCGCCAAACCGATCAGGCCGATGGTTCCCAGCAGGGCACCGATGAAAACCCACGGCACCCTGCGGCCAAACCGCGACGTCGTCCTGTCGCTGAAGGTGCCGAAAAGAGGATTGGCAACCAGGGAGACCGCGGCGCCGGCACCCGTGACCAACGCCAGGATGCCTTCCTTGTCAGCCTCACTGAAGTCCGCGGCCTGCTGTCCCAGCAATACCTGGATGGGTCCAAAAAATGCGGCATTGATGCCGACATTGACCACCACAATGGAGGTTGTCCACCGGTGTCGCACGTTGACCGTTGGCTCGGCCAAGGCCAAACTGCCAGGCTGTTGTTGAAGGAAACCTTCGGAGTCTTTTTGAGTCACAGTGGCTTCAGCCTTCCCCGCTAGTTACCTTGCCACACTATTCTCCGCCCCAGCTTACGCGTCGGCGCGGGCGGCTTCGCGGGAAGCTCTGACTTGTTCAATGATGCGCAGGGTCGCGACCGAGTCCGCCGGGTCGACCGGCACGGGCCCTCCTTCGAGCACTGCGGCGGCCAGAAGTTCATAGAATCGAGTGAAATTGCCGCGCACGGTGGGCACCGGCACGGTATCGGCGTCGCGCCCAAGGGTCCCCCAACACGCCTCCGGATCAACCCCGTAGGCGGTGTCCCCGGGCAGGATGCCTGCCTGGATCTGGCTCTCCTGGGCGTCGGCAGTTTGCTTCACATATGCTGCCTCCGAGCCTAGGACACGCAGCCGGGGCCCCTTCTGCGCGACACTGAGATTCATCCACAGGTGCGAAATCACACCGCTCGCATGCTCAAGTGCGACGAATACGTCGTCGTCGGCCAATTCGGCTGGGCGCCTGGCAGCAAGTTCACCATAGACACCAGCCACCGGCCCAAACAGCTGCAGCGCTTGATCTATAAGGTGCGTGCCAAGATCGAAAAGCAATCCGCCACCGTCGGCCACAGTGGCTTGGGCCTTCCATTCCTTCGTGATGGCCGGCTGCCAACGCTCAAGCCGGGACTCAAATCTGCGCACTTCACCGAGCGCACCTTCGGCCAGCAACTTCTGCAGGGTCAAATATTCCCCGTCCCAACGTCTGTTCTGGTAGGTGGTAAGAATCTGCCGGCGTTCCTTGGCCAGGGCAATCAAGGCATCTCCCTCGGCGCTTGTCAGCGCAAAAGGCTTGTCGACGACGACTGCGCACCCGGCTTCAATCGCCATGGTGGCCAAGGGAACATGCGTTGCAGGCGGCGTCCCCACCACAACAAGGTCGATGTTCTCATGGCTTCCGGTCCGGGCCCACTCTTGCCGAGTGAGCACCGCAGCGTCCGGGTGGGCGGTCTTTGCCGCGGCCTGGCGTTCCGGATCCGACGTCGCAATGACGTCCAGGCGGAATTGCTCCAGCGAGGCCATCGACGGTGCATGAAAGACACTGCCCGCCAGGCCGAAACCCAAGAGCGCAGTACGGATTTTTGGTGTCATGGAACTTACCTTAGCCCGGGCTACCATTTGTTCCATGACATTACATGCCCCGAGAGTCAGCACCCCCCTGGAACCAGCCGAGCAAGCAATTCTGGCGCGCACGCTCACGGGCGGCGACGACGTGACGGTGTTTGTGGATGGGACCGCACACCGCTTGGGCGTCGGCGCACGTGAGGCTGTGCTGGACCTGCTGCACCGACTCTCCCGTGGGGACGCCGTCAGCGTGGCCAGTGTTGCCGATTTGCTCACCACCTCCCAGGCCGCCGAACTTGCGGGAATCTCCCACACCTTCCTGCGCAACCTCACAGACAGGGGTGAGGTCGCCGTCGAATACCGTGGCTCCCACCGGCGCATTCGCCGCCAAGACATCATGGCCTGGCTGGCGTCCCAACAAACCGTGTCCCAACAAACCGCCTCGCAACCGACCGGCAAGTAAGCCCGGCCACCCGCTCGAGGTGCACCCCTTGAACGTACTTGGCACTTCATCTGCGCGCCGGGGCAGAACCATGGACACGCGGTGCGGACAGCGGTAGCGTCTTTCTGTATCCAAGCGTGTACCCGGCAAGGAGCAATCATGAGCAGTTATGTGACGTCAACCGACGGAACCCGCATTGCCTACGACTCCCAAGGCACCGGTCCGCCAGTCATTCTTGTTGCCGGAGCCATGCAATTTCGGGCATTCGACCCCACAACTTCGGCGATGGGCGCGCTGCTGGCCGCGGAGGGCTTTACCGTCATCAACTTTGACAGGCGCGGCCGCGGCGAAAGCGCAGCAGCACCCTCGTGCACACTTGCCGACAACATCGAAGACCTTCGCGCACTCATCGCCATGGCGGGTGCGCCGGTTGCCCTGGTGGGAAATTCATCCGGCGGTTCCATCAGCCTGGCGGCCGCCGCCGCGGGTCTCGATGTCTCCCAAATGGTGCTCTTTGAGGTCCCGCTGCGGGAAGAACTGGGCAGCTACGGGGCCGAATTTGCGGCAGGTCTGCGCGAAAGAATTGCCAACGGAAGCCCCGATGAAGTCATTGAATACTTCATGAAGGACATGCCGCCGGAGTGGCTGGACGGGGCACGCAACAGCCCGGGCTGGCCCGTCATGACGGCCATGGGACCCTCACTGGACGCGGACGCCGAATCCCTCGCATGGACCCAGTCGGCTCCCCGCGCCGAGCTCTTTTCCAGCATCGGGGCTCGCACCTTGGCGTTGGTTGGCGAGCAAACACTGCCGATCATGCCACCGGCCGCCGAATCCATCGCCGCCAACGTCCCCCGGGGCGCATATGACACCATCCTAGCGGCCAACCACAATTGGGAGCCCGCTGTCCTGGCGGAGCGCACCGCCCGGTTCCTCAAGGAAACGCCCGCCGCGGCATCTTAAACCTGCAGATCTGGACGTTCACCGTGACCTGCCTGCGACGAGGTTGCAATTGAACCCGCCTTGACCCGTGGCCCTTTCTGCGCGCCCGTATCCCCCGTAGCGTGCTGTCATGGAACATTTCCGCTCCCACGTGCTCAACTGGAGGTAGCCATGCCCCGCATGCGAACGTCTTCAATCCTGGCCATGCTGGCCGGTGCCGCCTTAATTCTGGGCGGGGGCGGCTGCGCGGCACGTGCACCGGCCGGCACGCAGCCGGGCCCGACCGTGCCTGCGGCCTCCGCCGCCAATACCCCTGCGGGTGGTGGGCCCGCGACGACAAGCCCCGTTCCGGCGTCGACCGCCGCTGAACTCCCGGCCACGACCAGCGAAAGCGAACCAACGGTGCTGCCCACCTTCGCTTCGGTCACCGCGTTTTACATTGCCGAAGGCGACGGCGGCATATCGGGTCCAGCATTTGGCTGCGGTGACAGCGCCGTGGCCGTAACGAGCCCCGCCATCAGCTTCACCGACCCCGTCGAAGCCGCGTTTCGGACACTGCTCGAAAACAAGGACATGGAAGTTGGCGAGTCAGGATTGCGAAATGCGCTCTGGCAGTCGGATCTGTCCGTGAAGTCAGTCGACAGGTCAGGGCCCACCGTTAAGGTGAATCTTGAGGGCACGCTTACGGTGGCCGGCGAGTGCGACATTCCGCGGGCGCAGATCCAACTTCTGCTCACGGCCCAGCATGCTGCCGGCGTCCCGATTGAAATTATGGTCAACGGGGAACTGCTGGCTGACGCACTGGGCCTGAAATGAAAAACACTCTGGAAAAACTTTTGATGCCTATTTAGCAACAGTGGCTATATCCTGAGGAGGTGAACACTCCAGACGCAGGCGCCAATGCAGCCGCCGAAACACTGTCCGAAGAAGCCGTCGACGCCCTGACCAGGGCCCAAAGCAGCGCCGTACCCACTGCCGCAGGCACCAACAGCGCCACCGACCACAGGCATGACGCCCTGTTGTCGGCACGCGCCGCCAACATCAAGCAGTCCGCGGTGCGTGACGTGTTTGAAATTTCAATGCAGCCGGGCCTCGTGTCACTCGCCGGCGGAAACCCCTACCTGCAGTCCCTGCCCCTGGAACGCCTCGCCACCACGGCCGCCACGATCATCGCCGATCACGGCCTGGAAGCGCTGCAGTACGGCGGCGGCCAAGGCACCTTGGAGCTGCGCACCCAAATTTGCGCCGTCATGGCCGCGGAAGGCATCCATGACGCGGATCCCGACAACGTCGTGATCACCGCAGGCTCCCAGTCCGCCCAGGATGTTGCCGCAAAGGTCTTTTGCGATCCCGGCGACGTGATCCTGCTCGAGGATCCCACCTACGTTGGCGCCCTGAACACCTTTGAGGCCTACGAGGTCGACGTCCGGCCGGTTGCCGGCGACGAAAACGGCATCATCCCGTCACAGCTGCGCAGCACCATCGCCAGCCTGCAGTCCGAGGGCAAACGGATCAAGTTGTTGTACACGATCCCGAATTTCAACAACCCTTCCGGCGTGATGCTGGCACCGGAGCGCCGGCAGGAAATTGTCGACATATGCCGTGAAGCGAATATTTTGGTCATGGAGGACAACCCCTACGGGCTGTTGAAGTTCGACGGCGTCCTGCCGGAACCCCTGCGCGCAGCGAACCCCGAGGACGTGCTGTACCTGGGCTCATTTTCCAAGATCTTTGCCCCCGGCCTGCGCATTGGTTGGGCCCTGGTGCCGGCCCACTTGAAGCAGCGCTACTACCTGGCCAGCGAAGCCGTGACGCTGTGTCCGCCCACGTTCAACCAGCTCCTCGTCAGCGACTACCTGCGCAATTACGACTGGCAGGGGCAGATCAGCACCTACCGCGCGCTCTACGCGGAGCGCTGCGCGGCACTGCTGGCGGCGCTCGACGAGTACATGCCCGCCGGCGTCACCTGGACCCGACCGGAAGGTGGCTTCTTTGTGTGGCTCACCCTGCCCGACGGCATCGACAGCTATCCACTGCTGTACGCGGGAATCGACGCCGGCGTTGTCTTTGTCCCGGGCGCCGCGTTTTCCGCCGCCGAAGGCCCCAGCAACAAGCTGCGCCTGGCATTCAGCGCCGTCCCTCCTGAGGAACTCCGGGAAGGCGTTAAGCGCCTGGCCCCGGTGCTGGCTGAAGCGGTCGCCAACCACTCTTAAGCAAGTAGCCCGCAGAAGTGGCGGTTCAGTCAATCGTTTTCGATTGACTCAGCAGCCACTTCTGCGGGCTACTTGTAAAAGGGCGGTCAGTCCAGCAGCAGGGCTGGCTCTTCCATAATCGCCGCGACGTCTGCCATGAAGCGGGCCGACAGGTCGCCGTCGACCACGCGGTGGTCGAAGGAGCCGCCCAGGGTCGTGATCCAGCGCGGAATGACCTCGCCGTCCAACACCCAGGGCTTTTGTTTGATCGTGCCAAAGGCGACGATCGCCACCTCACCCGGGTTGATGATGGGCGTGCCGGTGTCGATGCCCAGCGCGCCAATGTTCGTCACCGTCAGGGAACCACCCTGCATGTCGGCCGGCTGGGTCTTGCCCGCCCGCGCCGTCGTCGCCAGGGAATTCAACGCAATGGCCAGCTCCTTCAACGACAGCTTCTGCGCGTCCTTGATGTTCGGCACCATGAGCCCGCGCGGGGTGGCGGCGGCTATCCCCAAATTCATGAAGTGCTTGATGATGATCTCATCACCTGTCCACGTGGCATTGACCGACGGGTTGCGGGCGGCCGCCCAAATGACGGCCTTGGCCAGGATCAGCAGGGGCGAGACCTTGATGCCCTCAAAGTCGCGCGACACCTTCAGCCGCTTCACAAATTCCATCGTGCGCGACGCGTCAACGTCGACAAAAATGCTCACATGCGGAGCCGAGAACGCGCTCTCCACCATGGCCTTCGCCGTCGCCTTCCGCACGCCCTTGACCTTGATGCGTTCAATGCGCGGATCATCGGCGAGCCCGGTTCCGGCGGCCGGCGCCCAGAACGTGCCCGCGCCGTCGTGCTCGGCCGTGCGCTGGTCCTGGTAGCTCAGCAGGTCTTTCTTGGTCACCTCGCCGCGCAGGCCGGTCGCGGACACCTCGCTCAGGTCGATGCCGAGGTCCTTGGCGGCCTTGCGGACAGGAGGTTTCGCCAGCACACGGTTCGCCTTGGCCACCATGCGTCCGGCCGTGGCCGCCGCCTTGGCAATCATGTTCGACGCCGGATCCTGGCCAGCTGCCTTCGCTGCGGCGGTTGCCGCAACAGCAGGCGCGCCGGGTGCTGCCGGTGCTGCGGCGGGCTCGGGGACGCTGGGTGCAGCGGCAGATATGGAGACGCTGGGTGCAGCGGCAGGCGCGGGCGCTGGTTCCGGGGTGACGCCAGCGGGTGACGCGGCAACCCGCGGACGGCGCTTGACGGCGTCGGCCTTGGGACCGGAACCCACCAGCGGCTTCATCACCTCAGTCGCTGCTTCCTCAGCGGCAGCAGGTGCAGCGGGAGCCTCAGTGGCAGCAGCAACTGGCGCGGAAGCTTCGGAACCAATGGCAATGATGGGTGTGCCCACGTCCACCGTGTCGCCCTCTGCCACCATCAGCTGGGCCACCATGCCCGCGTAGGGCGAGGGCAGCTCAACAATGGACTTGGCAGTTTCAATCTCCACAATGACGTCGTTGATGGCGACAATGTCGCCAAGCTTGACCTTCCACGAGACGATTTCAGCCTCGGTCAGGCCTTCGCCGACGTCGGGCAGATTGAACAGGTTCAGGGTCGACATGGTGCGGCCTTCCTAGTATGCGAAGGCGCGTTCCAACGCCTCCAGCATGCGGTCAATGTCCGGGAGGTAGTGCTCTTCGACGCGGGCCACCGGGTAGGGCATGTGGAAGCCGCCCACGCGGATGGCCGGTGCCTCGAGTGAGTAAAAGCAGCGTTCGCTGATGCGGGCGGCGATTTCGCCGCCGATGCCGCCAAAGGTGGGCGCTTCGTGGGCCACGACCAGCCGTCCGGTCTTGTTCACGGATGCTTCCACGGTGTCAAAGTCGATCGGCGAGATGGAACGCAGGTCAATGACCTCAACACTGTGACCGTCCTCGGCGGCGGCGTTGGCCGCGGCCAGTGCCACGGGAACCAGCGGCCCGTAGGCCACAAGGGTCGCGTCAGTGCCTGCACGCACCACATGGGCCTTGAACGGATCGCCGGGCGAGTTCTCGGCGTCGACCTCGCCCTTGAGCCAGTAGCGGCGCTTGGGTTCAAAGAAGATTACCGGGTCCTTGCACTCGACCGCCTGCTGGATCATCCAGTAGGCGTCGTTGGCGTTGGACGGTGTGATGATGCGCAGCCCCGCCGTGTGGGCGAACAGCGCTTCCGGTGATTCGGAGTGGTGCTCGATGGAGCCAATGCCGCCGCCGTAGGGGATGCGGATGACCACCGGGGCGCTGAGCTGACCGTCGGTGCGGGTGTGGATTTTTGCCAGCTGCGTTGTGATCTGGTTGAAGGCAGGGAACACAAAGCCGTCGAACTGGATCTCACAAATGGGCCGGTGCCCGCGCAGGGCCATGCCGATCGCCGTGCCGATGATGCCCGATTCGGCCAGCGGTGTGTCCATGACCCGGTGGGCGCCAAATTCCTTCTTCAGCCCCTCCGTGACGCGGTACACCCCGCCAAGTGAACCGATGTCTTCACCCATAAGGAAGCTCTTGGGGTCGTTGGCCAAGGTGGCGCGCAGGCCTTCGGTGATGGCCTTCGCCATTGTCATCGTGCTCATGCGGCCCCGCCCTGCGTCTCAGAAGTCTGCGTTCCAGCATCTGCAAAGGACGCCTCGTATTTTTCAAACCAGGCAAGCTCTTCGGCCACCAGCGGATGGGCCTCGGCGTACACCGTGGCAAATTTTTGCCGGATGTCCGCACCGCCCAGCGCCAGCGTGGCCTTGCGGACATGCGCAGCCAGCTCGTCACCGTCGTTCTTCACCTGTTCAAAGAACTCGTCATCCGCCAGCTCCCCAGCCCGCAGGTGCTTTTCCAGGCGCTGCAGGGGATCCTTCGCCTTCCAAGCTTCCTCTTCCGCGTTCAGGCGGTACTTGGTCGGGTCGTCGGCAGTGGTGTGTGCGCCCACGCGGTAGGTGGAGGCCTCGATCAGCACCGGGCCGTGGCCGTTGCGGGCATGCTCCAGTGCCCACTGGGTCACCGCGTAGACGGCCAGGACGTCGTTGCCGTCGACCCGGATGCCCGGAATGCCGTAGCCGCCGGCACGGTTGACTAGCGGTATCCGCGACTGGACCTCAAAGGGAACCGAGATGGCCCAGTTGTTGTTTTGGCAGAAGAACACCACCGGCGCGTCGTAGGACGCGGCGAAAACCATCGACTCGTGGACGTCGCCCTCACTGCTGGCCCCGTCACCAAAATAAGCCACGACGGCGGCCGGTTCGGTTGCGGGATCGGCCGCCAGGTCGCGGGAGATGCCCATGGCGTAGCCAACTGCGTGCAGTGTCTGTGCAGCGAGCACCAGGGTGTAGAGGTGGAAATTCGTTTCGCGGGGATCCCAGCCGCCGTTGGAAACGCCACGGAAGAGCTTGAGCAGGTCGGCCAGGTCCAATCCGCGCGTCAACGCCACACCGTGTTCGCGGTAGGTGGGGAACGCGTAGTCGGCCTTGTTCATGGCACGGCCGGAACCAATTTGGGCGGCCTCCTGGCCAAGGACAGGGACCCAGAGGGCCAGTTCACCCTGGCGTTGGAGGGCGGTTGCCTCGGTGTCGAAGCGGCGCACGATGGCCATGTCGCGGTAAAAACCACGCAGGGAATCGGCACTCAGCGCCTGGATGTAGGGGCTGAACGTTGCGTCGTGATGGGAGCCCCCGTGCTCGTCAAGGAGCTGGACCGCCTCGTGCGGCCCCACCGCCGTGTTCCGCAAAACACCGGCGGAACTCCCTGCCTGCGGGCGGGCTGATGCATCCGCACCGGGGCTGGCCGCCGCGCCGGCCGAAGCGGCGGCATTTGCCCCTGCAACGGATGAACCACTGGCAGCGTGTTGAGCGACGCCCATGCTGTCTCCTCGTCTGCCGGACTCCAGCGGCGGCAAGCACGCTGTCCCGACTCGTTGCTGTCGATATATGCCGTCACGGGAATGCATTCCCCGTGGTGCATATATATACGTTTTCGATTTACAACTGTATCGGTACAGGCTGGCAAAACACGCCTTTGTTAACCGCTAGGAACGCCGCGGCGCTTTTGTATAGGACGCACAGATCTCAAGGAAACGGCTGTTGGCCTCCGCCTCGCCGATGGTGACACGCACGCCCTCGTCGCCAAAGGCCCGCAACGACAGGGCCTGACTCTGGGCCAACACCGCAAACTCTTGACTGTCGGCACCAAGCTCCAGCCAGAGGAAGTTCCCCTGGGCATCCGGAACCTCCCACCCCAGCCCCTTCAGTCCGGCCAGGACACGTGTGCGCTCATCCACCAGGCTTTGTACCCTTTCCACAACCTGCCCATAGTGTTCCAGCGACGCGACGGCGGCTTGTTCAGCGATGCCCGAGACGGCAAACGGGGTTGCCGCGGCCCGGAGGTACTGGGTGATCTCCGGCTGGGAAATTGAATAACCAACACGCAGTCCGGCGAGGCCATGCGCCTTGGAGAATGTCCGCAACACCATCACGTTGGGGTGCCTGCGGTACAGGTCAACCCCGTTGACTGCATCGTCGGCCCGGACAAACTCCTGGTAGGCCTCATCGATGACAATGACCACGTTCGAGGGGATGCTTGTGATGAAATCCTCGGTTTCCTGCGAACGCAGCGCGGGGCCCGTGGGGTTGTTTGGTGTGCACAGCAAAATAACCCTGGTGCGACCGGTGACTGCTGCCGCCATGGCGGCAAGGTCGTGGCGGCCATCGGCGCGGACGGGCACCTGGACGCTTTTCGCGCCGGCAAGTCCCACACAGATGGGGTATGCCTCAAAGGACCGCCAGGCGTAAATCACCTCATCTTGTCCGCCATCGTCGTTTTGGCCGGAGAATGCAGCCAGGATCTGGTTCAGCGCGCCCAGGCTCCCCGCGCCGGTGACGATGTCGTCGGCGGGGATGTCAAGGAAGCTGGACAGTGCAGAGCGCACGAGCGTGCAGCTTGTGTCGGGGTAGCGGTGCACCTCAATGGCTCCGTGCAGCATGTCAAGCACGGCAGGCACCGGACCCAGCGGATTTTCGTTGGAGGACAGCTTGAAACTCTCAAGCCCGGGCACAGCTTCCGGCGGTTTGCCTGCAGCGTATTTGGGCAGGCGGCCCACAATGGGGCGCGGCTGCACGCCGGATGGCACGGTGCTGTTTGTCTCAGTCATGCATCAAGCTTAAGCCAGCACCCGCCGCGCCGGCTCCCGGACGATGGAATGTGAAACGATGGCTACATGCTGAGAATCATTATTCGGATTGTGGTCAATGCCGTTGCCCTGTGGGTGGCCAGCTGGGTCCTGCCCGGGATGCACATTGCATCAACCTCGATTGTGGGCACTGACGTGGCCGGTTCGGAGGGCACTGCCAACACCATCAACACGATTTTGGCGTACCTGTTCGTCGGTCTGGTTTTTGGTGTCGTCAACGCCCTGGTGAAACCCATCGTGAAGCTGCTCTCGCTTCCTGTGACGATTTTGACGCTGGGCCTGTTCACCATTGTCATCAATGCCGCCATGTTGTGGCTGACAGCATGGGTGAGCACCTTCACGCCGGTGCAGTTCACCATCGACGATTTCTTCTGGACAGCAATCCTGGCCGCCGTGATCATCAGCGTCGTGTCCATGATTGCCGGCAGCTTCGGCAAGTCCTCCGCACACCGCTAAGGCACCTTCACCGGATGCCGAGCCGGTAGCGGCCCCGGCCCGTGTTCTGGTCCTGGCCACCGTCCTTCTTTACCCCTGTGGGGCCAGGTTTGCGATTGGATTCGTTGTTCACGTCTCGGCCTTGAATGACCCATTTGGTCCCACCAACAGCAGCACCTGCCACCCCGACGCCGAGGAAATTTCTTAGGGTCTCCCGTGAAGCAGCCACGGCCGGGTCGTTGCTGCGATCAAGCGCCGCAGCATCATCGGCGTAGTTGTCCATCGAATGGGCATCACCCAAAAATTCGCCCAGGCCGCCGCCTCCGGCCGCGGCTGGCCGGTGGGAAGTAACCGTCACCCAATTCCTGGACGGTGCCGGCGGGCCATAGTCCGCCGCAGTGACAATGTCATTCTCGTTTTGCAGGTCCAGCACCGAGATCCCGTCACCCACATCGGTATTCTTCGCCGGCGAGCCCGCAATGATGATCATTTTGACATTCACATCAGCCAAAAAGGCCGGATCGGCCGCTGCGGCGGCGGCGTGGATGCCACCACCACTGTGCCCGGTCAGCAGCACGTCTTCCCCTGGCAGGGCACCCGAACTCGCGAGCCCAGCCTTGATCAGCTCCTGGACCAGCACTTCCTGTTGGTTGAACGCTTCACGACTGGCGGCCGTCATCCCCTCCAGGTTGCCTTCCATGTCAAAGGGGTTGGAACTGTCGATGGTGGACCAGTCTTCGGTCCCCGGCAGATGGACCACCCACGCGTTTTTCCCGTCCGGACGCTCGACCCGCACCACACCGATGGAACCTGGCGGGTATTTGTAGGCATCGTTGCTGCCATCCAGCATGCCCCGGATGCTGGCTTCAACCCGGCAAGGTTCACCACCGGCGGGCGTCGCATGGCCCGGCGGGTAAAACTTGACGTTGGCCGGGTCCCATTCCTGGGCTGGAACCTGCCGTACGGCGAGGTGCCCGGGTCGGGACAGATCTGTTGCATCGAAAAGTTTCCGCATGATGAAGGCCGGCCGCGCCCCAGTTGTGCTGGCATCTTTTCCAACCAGGCCGGAAAGTAGATACATCATGGCTGTTCCCGGCCCCAGAACACCGGCCGCGTAAGCGCCACCATGCGTCACCACTTGTTCAACGGCATCACGCAGTCCGTCGTGTGTGGCTGTTTCCAGCATTTTAAGGATGTCAGCGCCAAATTTGGCCGGAGCCAGCGGTCCCCATGCCCATGTACCCAGGCCCTCCCGCAGCATCGTCGTCTTCTCGGCATTGGCCAGGGCGTTGGCGTTGCGCGACTCTGTCTGGGCATAGTTGGATCCGGCCTGGGCCGCCTTGTTGGCCAGCCGTGTGACGCCTCCCTGCAGGCCCATGCACTGCCACAACGCCGCCCGCATGGCTTCCAAGCTCGCGATCGGGTAGACGGCAGCACCTGTTGCGGCCTCCCCCAGCCACACCCATTCCGACCGCAACCGGTCAGTCAAGGGATCCATGAGCTGGGCGATCCTGTGCAGCGCGACGGCTGCCTCGGTAATTTCCGCCACGGTGCAGCTGATGGAACCAGCACCGCCCGCGGACGTAAACGTGGTCCCGCCCCTCGTGTTGTCCGCCATCCCGGCCCTCCTGCTTCCTCTTGCCTGACAAGCAATTCCCTGCCCCGGTGACAATCGGCACCACCCGGGCCAAAATCGGTATCTAGAAATTCGGCCAACCCCTGCCCGCCCCCATGGTGCCGCCCCAGGCAGGAGTGAAGCCCGGGTTCATCGGCCAGCCCGGGTCGGCAGCTGCGCCGGAGTCGGCAGCAGCACGCAACCGGGCCCCGTAGCTGCCGAGCTCTGCCACGGCAGACTCAACCCGCCTCCCGGCCGCCGCGAATTCCGCCTCACTTTCAGCCAGCGACTTGCGGAACACCGCCGCGGCAGCTGAATTCCAGTCGACACTGTCCAACCCACACAACTGCAGGCGCAAGGCATCAAGGTCCCGGGCCACACCCGACAACCGTTCGGCCACCACCAACACCGATTCGGCGGATGGGCCCGCAGCGGCAACCGTCCCGGGCAAATCTGCGGCAAACCCTCCTGGGCAGCTCATGGAACCCTCCTCAACCTTGCACTATGGCCAGCCTAGAAAGCCCTGCGCCGGGGCACCACACCATCCCGGCAGAATGTGGATGTTCCACCCCTCAGCCCCCGCTGTGGAGGAATTGGCGGTTCATGAAAGAATTGGCCCATGTCTGATTCCGCAAACGCCACAGCCCGCATCCCTTCCGGCCGCCTGTCCCTGGCCGCTTCCTCCGAGCGCATCGCACTGGGGCCACTCGATGGCCGCTACTCCGGCGCGGTGGCCCCCCTGGTGGACTACCTGTCCGAGGCGGCCCTGAACCGCGACCGTGTGGGCGTTGAGGTCGAGTGGTTCATCCACCTGACAAACAACAATGTGCTGCCGGGCACCGAACCACTGACAGTGGAACAGCAGGCGGGCCTGCGCGCCATCGTCACCGAGTTTGATGCGGACTCCGTGAAGGAGCTGGCCGACATTGAAAAGGTCACCGTCCATGACGTCAAGGCGGTGGAATATTTCATCGGCAACCGCCTGACCGCACTGGGCCTCGAGCGCCTGAAGCCGCTGGTCCACTTTGGCTGCACCAGTGAAGACATCAACAACCTCTCCTACGCTGTGGGCGTCAAGGGTGCCGTTGAGGACGTCTGGTTGCCGGCAGCGCGTGCCCTGGTCGCCAAGATCGCTGAAATGGCCGAGGAAAACCGCGCCGTCCCGATGCTTTCGCGCACGCACGGCCAGCCGGCCACGCCCACCACGCTGGGCAAGGAGCTCGCCGTCACGGCGTTCCGCCTGACGCGCCAGCTGGACCGCATTGCGAAGACCGAGTTCCTTGGCAAGATCAACGGTGCCACCGGAACCTACGCGGCGCACTACGCTTCCGTTCCCGAGGCCAATTGGCAGGACGTTGCCAAGGGCTTCGTGGAGACCCTTGGCCTGGTCTGGAACCCGCTGACCACCCAGATTGAGTCCCACGACTGGCAGGCCGAGCTGTACGCCGACATGGCCCGTTTCAACCGCATCCTGCACAATCTGTGCACGGATGTGTGGAGCTACATCTCCATCGGCTACTTCGCCCAGGTCCCGGTTCCGGGCGCCACGGGATCGTCCACCATGCCGCACAAGGTCAACCCGATCCGCTTTGAAAACGCGGAGGCGAACCTGGAGCTTTCCAACGCCCTGCTGGACACCTTGGGCGCCACCCTGGTGACAAGCCGCTGGCAGCGCGACCTCACCGACTCCTCCAGCCAGCGCAACATCGGCGTCGCCTTCGGCCACTCACTGCTGGCCATCGGCAACGTTCTGGGCGGCCTGGGCCGGCTGGACACGGCCGAGGCCGTCCTGGCCGACGACCTCGACCACAACTGGGAAGTCCTCGCCGAGGCCATCCAGATGGTCATGCGTGCCGAGGCCATCGCAGGTGTCGAGGGCATGGAGGACCCCTACGAGCGCCTGAAGGACCTGACCCGCGGCCACCGCGTGGACGCAGAGCGCATGCAGGAGTTCGTTTCCGGCCTGGGTCTGTCCGACGGCGCTCAGGCCCGCCTGCTGGCCCTCACCCCGGGCAAGTATGTCGGCATTGCCGAGACCCTGGTGGACCACCTGAACAAGTAAGTCCCAGGCGTTTCCCGTCTGGGGAATGTTCGACGGCGGCACCCGGCCTGCGCTTCATGCGCAGCCTGGGTGCCGCTTTAGTTTTGGCAGCATCCGAACGCGTTACCGCCTGTCCAGCCAGGCGTCAAACATCTCACGCGCCACATCCTGCCGCCAGCGCCAGAGCTTGCAAGGCTGGGTCGATCCCCGCCGCACTTCCAGGCAGTCCGGCACCCCATACGGGATGCCGCAATCCGGGCAGCACTCCGCCTCCCAAAGAGCGTCGTTGACCATCACACCGTCTTGCAGCAGCTGGCAGTCGCCGTAGATGCCCATCCGCACGAGTCGCGTCCCAAGATTGGTGGCACGCGGCGCGTTGTGCCTCTGGTACGTGGCTGTCATGGCAAATCCGGCGGGTTCCAACAGCACCATGGCCCGCATTAAGAAGCAGATCATGCACTCGTTTCTGTCGGGCACCATGAGGGTGGTGGCCAGTTCCCGGAAAGCTCGGTCCACGTTTTCGTCAGGAGCCCCGTCCCTGCCACCGCCAACGCCCTCTACGCCCCCGGCTCTTTCAACACCCTCGCCGCCGCCTGCGCCCCTGTAGTGATCCATGGTTTTCCTTTCCACAAATCCAATCTCCCAGTTCAGCCGCCTGCGCAAAAGGGCCTTCCCGCATTTTGTGGACAACCACTGTTCCCGCCGTGCCTCTGGAGGAATGAATGCCCGGGCACCGGCTTTGCCCATCGGCTGCGGCCCCCGGGCCGCAGCACCCGGCTGTGGCACAAAACATGGTGTGTTCCCCCGTACAAAGCAACCCCGCGGAGAGAGCCTGACCGGTAGATTTGCGCATATGAGCAACGGCGATATCACCTTCCACACCCGCAAATGGGTCCGCCCCGAGGACCTCAATGCCAACGGCACCCTCTTTGGCGGCAGCCTACTGCGCTGGATTGACGAGGAAGCGGCAATTTACGCGATCGTCCAGCTCGGCAACGGCATGGCCGTGACCAAGTACATGTCTGAAATCAACTTCGTCTCGTCGGCCGTCCTGGGCGACCTCATCGAGATGGGCCTGACAGCAACACACTTTGGCCGGACATCCCTGACCATGCGCGCGGAAGTGCGCAACATGTTCACCCGGGAATCCATCCTCACCATTGAAAAGGTCGTGTTCGTCAACCTCGGGCCGGACAACAAGCCAGCACCGCACGGCTTTGATTCCATCACCTACGACCGGGACCGGGTGCCCACCACCCACCTGAAACCGGCCTGACCGCAGCGGCACACCTGCAGCCGCGTCACATCCTTAAGCCGCCTGGAACCGTTCGATCCGTGCCAAAGCTTCGCGGACGGCGTCGTACCCTGCGGCAAAGCTCAAGCGCACCGTGGCCATCCCGCCAAGCCCGTCAAAGTCGGCACCCGGCACCAGGGCGACGGCCTCACGCTCAAGCAGTGCGGCGCAGTACTCGCGGGAATCCGTGAAGCCTGCAAGCGCCGGTCCAAGGTTGGCGTAGAAATAAAAGGCCCCGTCGGCGGGCGCGGCATCCGCCCAGCCCAAATCGGGCACCTTCCCCAGGACGTAGTCGCGGGTGCGGGAAAACTCCGCCACGGCCGCTTCGGCCTCGGCATAGGAATGGTCGCTGAACGCCTCCAGGGCCGCCATTTGCGCCGGCGCCGGCGGGCACAGCGCCACATTGCCGGCCAGCGCGTCCACTGCCTGGATCAGGTCGTCGGGCACAATCGCCCAGCCGAGGCGCCAGCCGGTCATCCCCCAATATTTGGAGAAACTGGAAATCACGACGCCGGACCGGTCCAATTCCCACGCACAGACCCCCTGGGGATCGGGCGCACCCGGGGCGGGATAGGTGATGCCGTGGTAGATCTCGTCGCTGACCAACCGCACGCCGTTGTCTCCGCACCAGGTCGTGAGCGCGGCCAGTTCGGTCCGCGACACCATGGTGCCCGTGGGGTTCGCGGGTGAGGCAAGGACCAGCCCGGCCAGCGGCCCGTGCTCCGCTGCAGCGGCGGCCAGGAGCTCGGGGGTGGGCTGGAAACGGGTGTCGGCTCCGGCGTCGAGCTCGATGACCTCAATGCCCAGCGCCTTCAGGATGTTTTTGTACGCCGGGTAGCCGGGACGGGCCAGCGCAACCCTGTCGCCGGCGTTGAAGGAGGCAAGGAAAACCAGCATGAAGGCGCCGGAGGAACCGGTGGTGACGGCAACGTTCCGGGCCGGGACGTCGATCCCGTACCAGCGTTGGTAGTGCCCGGCGATGGCCTGGCGCAGTTCGGAGATGCCAAGCGTCGGCGTGTACGTCAGGGCCGTTCCGGAGGCGTGCAGTGCGGCGGCCCGGGCGGACACTGCGCTGGGTGCACCGCCGCTGGGTTCGCCGGCGCACAGTGAAATCACGTCTCGGCCGGCGGCCCGGAGCTCGGCCACCCGCTGCAGGATGTCCATGACGGCAAAGGGCTGGACGTTTGCGCGGCCGGCAACGGTGAGGGGTTTGCGCACGGGGGGCTCCTGGCAATGGCTTGGCACACGGCTTTGGCTGCCGCCGCGTGCGGCTGATACGGACCAGCCTCCAGCTTGCCATGGTCCGCTTGTCGCACGCCACCGGCGATGCCCCATACGCTTGAGGGGTGAGTGAATACACCGAACGCAGCGCGCAGGAACTGGTCCAGCCCATCATTTTGCTGGTGGACCGGGAGGAGCCGGCCAGCGAACAGCACGGCATCGCCGCAGCGGCGCTGGCCTCGGTGCAGGCGTTCCTGCGGGATCCGGAAAATCCCGACTGGCAGCAGTGGGCCGCCGGCGCGTTCGCCAAGTCGGTGCGCCGGGCTGACGCCAAGATGTTCGCCAAGGTCATCGCCGCGTTTCCGGACCATGTGCTTGCCACGGCGGGCGAAGCGAGTGCCGTCGGATTGCCGCCCATGCCGGCCGCGGAACTGCCCAAGCTGCTGGCCAAGTTGCAGGTTTCCGGCACGCAGCTGCCGCCCGGTGAGCCGCTGCCGCCTGCCCCGCTGAGCATAGTCCTCAACGCTTCCCTGGAGATGTCCACCGGGAAGGCTGCAGCCCAGGCCGCGCACGCACTGTTCGCGTGGGTGCTGGAAGCCAAGCCCGCAGCGGTGGAGGCCTGGGCTGTCGCTGGTTTCCCCGTGGGGATTCTGGAGCTGCCGGCCAAGGTGTTCCGCAAGGGCGCCCGCAAATCCTCCGGTCCTGTCATCCAGGACGCCGGCCGGACCGAAATCGAGCCCGGTTCCACCACCGCCTACGTGACTGTGGCAAAAGCCAGCTAAAAGGTTGCCACCGCCGTGCCCCTGCCACGCCGGTTATTATGTCCATGGCGGCCCCGGGTGCGGGACAACTCGCGACCACATTCCGCAAGGCGTCACGACCGTCCTGTCCACCCCAAGGCAACCGCGCACCTCGGCCAGCGCCCGAGGCGGAACGCATGCGCCGTCGTCGGTGCGAATCTGAAAAATGCAGGGTTCAAAAATGGACGTAACAACCTCGCAATCACAGTGAGCTCCCTGCCAGGGCGTCCGGTCAGGAGGTGAGGCACCCCGCTGCCGGCTCAAGCGCCAGCATTTCGCCAGAGCCAAGGTGCCGCCGCAACCAGAAACAACCGTGCGGCGAATAAAACAAGCCAAGCACTCTGCGGGTTGTGGCTCCAAAACCTGGTTCGGTCCCTTGGGTTTGGTCACTTGGTGCACAATAACTGCCATGATCGATCCCTCCCTCGGAATTCGAGCATGACCCACGTCCCTGCCGGGCACCATGGGCAGGCAACATTCTGTGCACAAATCCACCCGCAGCCCCGGCTGTGGACAACTCACCAAGCACCCAACACTGCCCGCCAAACCACCGCTTAACGCAAGGAACGACGCCGGAACCCAAGTTCCGGCGTCGTTCTTCAGTCAGGCGCTGCTCGCCCGGGCGTTATTCGCCAGGGCGCTACTCGGCGGCGGCGAGCTGTCCGCAGGCGCCGTCGATTTCCTTGCCGCGGGTGTCGCGCAGCGTGGTGGGGATGCCGTTGTCAATGAGCGTGTCAATGAATTCCTGCATTACCTCCGGTTCGGAGGACGTCCAGATGGAGCCGGGCGTCGGGTTCAGCGGGATCGGGTTCACGTGGACCCAGCCGCGGCCGCGCTGATTCAGCTTCTTCGCGAGCATCTCGGCGCGCCAGGGGTGGTCGTTCATGTCCTTGATCAGCGCGTACTCGATGGAGACGCGGCGCCCGGTGACCTTGTAGTAGTTGTACGCCGCATCCAGGGCGTCATCCACCTTCCACTTGTCATTGACGGGGATCAGCTCGTCGCGGAGTTCATCGTCGGGCGCATGGAGAGACAGCGCGAAGGTGATGTTGAGGCCCTCTTCGGCCAGCTTGTTGATGCCCGGGACCAGGCCAACGGTGGAGATGGTGATGCCGCGGGCGGACATGCCCAGGCCCTCGGGTGCCTCGGCCACCATGCGGTGCACGGCGTTCATGACGCGCTTGTAGTTCGCGAGGGGCTCCCCCATGCCCATGAAGACGATGTTGGTGACACGCTCGGCGTCGTGCCCGCCGTCGCGGCGCAGATTGCCCAGCCCGCCCTCGGCAATGACCCGGTTCGCCTGCACAATCTGGTCCAGGATCTCAGCCGTGGACATGTTGCGGGTCAGCCCCGCCTGGCCGGTGGCGCAGAACGGGCAGTTCATGCCGCAGCCGCACTGGCTCGACACACACAGCGTGACACGCCCCGGATACCTCATGAGCACCGACTCCACGAGCGAGCCGTCAAAGAGGCGCCACAGGAACTTCACGGTGTCGCCGTTGTCGGTGGAGAGGCGCTTGACCTCTGTCAGGAGCTTCGGGAACATGGTCTCGGTGATCTCGGCGCGGCGGTCCTTGGGAAGGTCGCTCATCTGCTCGGGATCGGTGGTGTAGTGCTGGAAGTAATGCACCGACAGCTGCTTGGCACGGAAGGCCGGCAGCTCCATTTCCTTGAATTTCGCCTCGCGTTCGGGCAGCGTCATGTCCGCCAGATGCACCGGCGGCTGGGATACCCGCGGGGACTTGAACTGCAGCAGCGGCCGGCCGCCCGGGTCCTTGGCCTGCTTCCAGCCCTCGGTGGCAGGCATGACCTGGGCAGGACGGCGGGCGGATCGCGTCTTTGGGGCGGTCGCGGCAGGTTCTGCGGTGGCGGCGAGCGCAGGGCTGGGGGTGCTTTTGGGGGAGGTCATCCTTTCCATTGTCTCGCACTTGCCCCAAACTGTCCCGTGTTGGCCGCCAAGATCACATTTCCCCCGCCATCAACAAGGCACGACGCCGGCCCGGCAGCACGTTCTGCGCTGCGCCCGCCGCCGTGGTTGCCCGCCGCGCCGGGAGGGGGAGCATGCGCCCGCATGCGCCCGGAGGCGGAGCATGCGCCGGGAAACCTCCTCCCCGGGCGGCATGCAGCATGCGGCCGGGAGCCTCTAGGCTGGAAGCATGACTTCCCTGTTCCTGGCTGCAATATTGGGCGCCGTGTACCTGTACCTGCGCCGCAAGGACGCCCGCATGCTACGGAACGGAATTGTGCTGGTGGCGGCCGTTTGGTTTGCCGTGGTGGGCATTGCCGAGATACTGAGCCAGTGGTTCCCGTGGACGCAATGGATTGCCCTGGGCCTGGTGGTGCTGACGCCGTTGGCGGTCATTGTGCTGGCCGGATTCCTGATCGGCAACGGCGCAACCATGATGCGTCAGGAGGGCCGGAGTGTGGGCAACCTGCTTTCCCTTCTGGCAGGCCTGGCCCTGTTGGCGCTGCCGGTGCTGGCCGCGCTTCTGGTCGTGACGCTCAACCCGTTGGCGATTGGCCTGGCTGCGCTGCTGTTCTTCCTGTGCAGCTATTTTGGCATGGTGTTTGTGGTGTTTCTGGCCTACGCGGTTGTCTACGGACGAATGAAGCCCAGCTCGAGCCCTGCCGCAGTGGTAATCCTTGGCTCCCAGATCATCAACGGAAACGTTCCACCGCTGCTGCGCTCCCGCCTGGACAAGGCCCTGGAGGTATATCGTGCCGCGCCCGCCGGCTCGGCTCCGCTGCTCATCCCCTCCGGCGGCCAGGGGGCGGACGAGTCGCGCCCTGAAGGCGCTGCCATGGCCGACTATCTGGTCTCCGCCGGGGCGCCGGCGGACCGCGTCATTGCCGAGGACCGAGCCGTCAATACGGCCCAAAACCTTGAGTTCTCCCAGACCCTGGCCCGCAAGCACGGGAGCGACGGGGCCATGGTGGTCGTCACCAACAACTACCATGTGCTTCGTGCGGCCCTGCTGTCGCGCAAGCTGGGAATCAACGCCGAAGTCGTCGGTTCCCCCACCGCCCGCTATTTCCTGCCCAGCGCCTTCCTGCGGGAGTTCGCAGCCGTCCTGGTTGAGCACAAGCGGCTGCACGTCCTCATGTGCCTGCCCTTTGTGGCCCTGACAGTGCTCTTGACGGTGGCCGTTCTCGGCGTATCCCAATAGCGGGGCAGCCCAACGGCACGACGGCCCGCCGACAGCGGCACGCGGGTGCCGCCGTCGGACCGTGACTGCAAGTCAGTCGACAAACTCCGACTGCGTCACGATGAAGTCCCACTCGCGCTGCGTCAGCGTTCCGTCGGTCATGGCACCGCCGGCAGCTTCCACTGCCGCCACAACGTTCGCGGGCACCACGGCAGCGCCGGCATTCTCGCGCAGCCACTGCTTTGCCCGCAGCTCCAGCGCAAGCCACCACAGATGAATTTCCATATTGGCCACCCCCTTGGATGTTCTTCCACGCTATGCCTGTTGCGGCACCCCAACAATGGTTAAAGTCACGGAAACTGTTGCATTTATCAATGCATTTATCAGCTAAACTGTAGGCATGGCAACAACATCACCCATCTCCCGCCACTGGTCCTGGCACCCGGAACCACTGCAGGCAAAAACGGCGGTGGAACGTGTCTATGGCAGTGTCAGCTCTGACATCGTGGGCGGCATCCTGCCCGGCGGAACACTCATCACCGAGGGTGAGATTGCCGAGCAGTTCGGTGTCAGCCGCACACCGGTCCGCGAGGCGTTTCTCCTCATGGAATCACAGGGGCTGCTGCGACTCTTCCCCAAAAAAGGTGCCGTGGTGACCACGCCCAACCCCAAGGAAAACGCACATCTGCTGCAGGTGCGCGTCATGCTTGAATCCCGCGCCGTGGAGCTGCAGACGGCCGGCCCGGCCAGCCACGCACAACAAGCGGACGGCTCTGCCGGGAGCGCGGACACGGCCGCCGATCTTGCCACGTTAATAGCAGTGCAGCGTGACGCCGCACAAAGAGTCGACCTGCCAGCCTTCGCCCGAGCGGACCACCAGTTCCATGCCCGCGTGATTGCGGGATCCGGCAATCCCATCATCGATGACTTCTATGCCCAGCTGGGGCCCCGGCTGGCTCGCCTCACCTGCCTGACCGTGAGCGCAAACACCGCTGGACTGCAGCGCTTTGTGGACGAACATGCCCAGTTGGCCACCGCCTTGGCCGCCTCCGACCACCGCAGCTACGAGGCCCTGCTGCAACGCCACATCGGTGCAGCGTAGCTTCCTCTCCGCAGCAACAGCGCAAAGCAACGAACAAAAGCAACCCTTAGGACAGTGATTTTCATGCGCGCCGCCCGCGCAGCATTCTGGCTTCGTGCCGCCCCCGCAGTTTTCGTCATGGCATGGGGTGGCAACCATTTCACCCCGCTTCTGAGCCTGTACCGCGACGTCGGGAACTATTCAGAAGTGAGCGTGGATTTATTTCTGGCCACGTACGTCCTGGGCTTGGTCCCGGGCTTGCTGGTCTCGGGCCCGCTGTCCGATCGATACGGGCGCAAGCCGCTTACCGTCATCGGCGTCATCCTCGGCATCGCCGCCAGCCTCATCCTGGCCGTGAGCTTCCACAGCGAGGTGCTCATGTGCGCCGGGCGCATGCTGGCGGGTGCCGGCGTGGGAATTGGCATGGCCGTGGGCACCAGCTGGCTCAAGGAACTGTCCGTGGCACCCTTCGACAAGACGGCAGATTCCACCGCCGGAGCCCGCAGGCCCTCCTTGATCCTGACGCTGGGCTTTGGCCTTGGCGCCGGCGCGTCGGGAGTTCTCGCCCAGTGGGGGCCGTGGCCCACAGCCACCCCCTATGCCCTGCATGTCCTCCTGAGCGTGTGCGCTTTGGCTGCCCTGCTCAAGGCACCCGAGACGGTGACCCCGGAGCTCCGGCACCCCGGCCAACGGGCCACTTCGCTGCGCGCGGACCTTCGCGTCCCGCTGGTTGGGCACCATAGATTCCGGCGGGTCATCGTGCCTGCCGCGCCGTGGATATTTGCCACAGCCGGCGTCGCCTACGCCGTGATCCCGATGCTGGAGGGCGAACGGCTTGGCAGCATGCAGCTGGGATATGCCACGCTGCTCACCGTCCTCACCCTGGGCACCGGCGCCCTCATTCAGCCATTCACCGCGCGCATCAACAAGGCAACCGGCGGCCGGGCACTTTTGGTGGGCATGTCGACCATGATTGCCGGCCTCGTCATCGCGGCGGTCAACGCCCATTACCTCTCACTGGTGGCAGGTGCGGTGGCCGCGGTGCTGCTGGGCGCTTCCTACGGCATCGCCCTTGTCTCGGGGCTCGTGGAAATCCAACAGATCGCCACCGGCCGGGACTTGGCGGGACTGACCGGTGTTTTCTACAGCCTCAGCTACCTTGGTTTCCTGCTGCCCGTGGCGCTGGCCGGGTTGGCGGGACTCGCCAGCTACACGGTGCTGCTGGGCACTGTGGCCGTGGTCTGCCTCGCCAGTCTTGCACTGGTTGCCAAGGGCCTGCGGGCCACTTCGGCGTAGCGGCCCGCGCAGGGCAGGCACGCCGTCGTGCATATCCTTCCTAGAACACCAGCCAGGCAAGGACAAGCACGACGGCGATCAGCGGGAAGGCGAGTTGCACCAGTGCCGCCTTGGCCTTCTTGGGCGATGAAATGAGCAGCACCAGCCCGGCCGCGAGCATGGAACCGCAGCCCGCCAACACGAGGGCTGCACCGACACCGTCGTGCCCGGTGGCCGCGGCGGCGATTCCGGCCGCGGCCACGACGGCCAGGAACAGGTTGTAGAAGCCCTGGTTGAAGGCCAGTTCCTTCGTGGCCTCCGCCTCCGCCATGGAGGTGCCGAACGTCGTTCGGGTGCTCACCGCAGTCCAGCGCAGCGATTCCAGCACAAAAATATAAACGTGCACCAGTGCTGCCAGCCCGGCGAAAATGAGTGCTGCGGTGAGCATGGGACTCCTTTGGTGGGTTTGGCGTCAGCCTCGGGGAATGTTGCGCAAATTCGACCGCGCCATGCTGACGGCTTCTCCGGCGCCCCTGTTCAGGACCACCTTGGACATGGCCGTGGCAAACCCCAAGATTTGTCCACCCTTGAGCTTGGGTGGGATGGACAGGGCGTTGGGGTCGGTGATCAGCTCCACCAGGGAGGGGCCGTTGTGGGCGAAGGCGGTACGGTAGGCGTCGGCGATGCCCGCCGGATCGGTGACACGCACGGCATGGAATCCCATGGCCGCGGCGATGGCGGCGTAGTTTGTGTCCGGGACGTCAACACCAAAGTCGGCCAGACCGTCCACCAGCATTTCCAGTTTCACCATGCCCAGGGTGGAGTTGTTGAACAGCACAACGTTGACGGGCAGCTGCTGGGCCGCGGCCGTGATCAGTTCACCCAGAAGCATCGACAGACCGCCGTCGCCGGACACGGAAATGACCTGCCTGCCGGGGTGTGCGGACTGCGCGCCGATGGCCTGCGGGAGGGCGTTGGCCATCGAACCGTGGAGGTAGGAGCCAATCAGGCGCCGGGTGCCCAGCGGGTTGATGTAGCGGGCCGTCCAGACATTGCACATGCCGGTGTCGGCGGTGAAGATGGCGTCGTCGGCGGCAATTTCGTCCAGCAGCGAGGCCGCATATTCGGGATGGATGGGCACCAGCTTGTCGGCCTTGCGGGTGTAGGCGCCGACCGCCTTGTTCATGAGCTTGTCGTGCTTTTTCAGCATTTGGTCCAGGAACCTTGAGTTCTTCTTGGCTGCCACGAGCGGGGTGAGGGCCGCCAGGGTTGGCAGCACGTCGCCGTGCACGGCGACGTCAACGTCGGTGCGCCGGCCCAAATGTTCGGGGGCACGGTCAATCTGGGCCGTGCGCGTGTCGGGCAGGAACTGGTCGTACGGGAAGTCCGTGCCGAGCAGGATCAACAGATCGGCGCCCGCAATGCCCTCCGCGGCAGCCCCGTAGCCCAGCAGGCCCGTCATCCCAATGTCATAGGGGTTGTCGTACTGGATGAAGTCCTTGCCGCGCAGGCTGTGCCCAATCGGGGCCTTGAGCAATTCGGCAAAGGCAATGACCTCGTCGTGGGCGCCCTGGACGCCGGCACCGGCAAAGATGGCCACCTTTTCGGCCTGGTTGATGGCCTCGGCCAGCTCCGCAACGCTCTCCGGAGCGGGAACCAGGCTGGCTGGGTGCACCGTGCGCTGCAGGGGCGACGGCGCAGAGGCCGGAAGGCTGGCGATGTCACCTGGCAGGGTCACAACAGCCACCCCGCGCAGACCCACTGCGTGTGCGATGGCGTTGTTCATCACCCTCGGAGCCTGGTCGGAAGTGCTGATCAGCTCGGAATACACAGAGCATTCGCCAAAGAGCCGGTCGGGGTGGGTCTCTTGAAAGAATCCGCTGCCAATCTGGACGCTGGGCAGATGGGAGGCGATGGCAAGCACCGGCGCTCCCGTCCGGTTGGCGTCGTACAACCCGTTCATCAGGTGCAGGTTTCCCGGACCACACGAGCCCGCGCACACGGCCAGTTTCCCCGTCAGTTGCGCCTCGGCACCGGCAGCAAACGCCGCAGCCTCCTCGTGGCGAACATGGATCCAGTCAATTCCGCCCTTCTCGGAACCCCCGGTTTTTCGCACCGCATCCACCAGCGGGTTCAGGCTGTCGCCCACGATCCCGTAAATACGCCGCACGCCGGCGGACTGCAATTGTTCGATGAGCTGGGTGGCAAGTTCCTTGGCCATGGCGGGCCTTTCTGCAGAGGGTTGTCCTACTCGCGGATACTGGCCAATATAGCCCCTCCTCCCGGCGGCACGGCGAACCACGGCCAAAGGCGCCTTCCGCCGGCCGCAAACCGCTGGCCCAAAAAAAGTTCCGCTCATTTGAGTGTATCCAAAGCGCTCATTTGATACAGTGGGATGAAGATCACGTCGCCGAAGGAGCGCAGCATGCCGCAACTCAATGCAGAAACCCTGGACCACCTGCCCACATCCGTCGCGGTGCCCAGCTATGACCGCAGCACAGTGAAAACGGGAATCGTGCACTTTGGCGTCGGCGGCTTCCACCGTGCCCACCAGGCCATGTACCTGGACCGGCTCATGAACGCCGGACAGGCGCTTGACTGGGGCATCTGCGGCGTTGGCGTGCTGCCCCACGATGAACAGATGGCCAAGGTCATGGCGGACCAGGACTGCCTGTACACCATGCTCCTGAAGCACCCCGACGGGCGGCGCGAGGCCCGGGTCATCGGCTCCATCACCGAATACCTGTTTGCGCCGGCGGATCCGGAGGCCGTCATCGAGAAGATGGCCGCCGCCGACACCCGCATCGTCTCGCTCACCGTGACCGAGGGCGGCTACAACTTCCACCACGTCACGGGCGAGTTTGACGCTGAACACCCGGACGTCATGCACGACCTCGCACCCAACGCGGCCCCGCGCACAACCTTCGGCTTCGTCGCGGAGGCGCTTGCCCGCCGTCGTGCCCGGGGCATTGCACCCTTCACGGTCATGTCCTGCGACAACATCCAGGGCAATGGCGACGTGGCAAAGAAGATGTTCACGGCCTTCGCCGAGCTGCGCGACCCCGAACTGGCCGCCTGGATGCGCGAGAACGTGTTGTTCCCGAATTCCATGGTGGACAGGATCACCCCCGTCACCACGGATGCGGACCGCAGCGCCATCGCCAAGGAATTCGGCATCGTGGACCAGTGGCCCGTGGTGTGTGAACCCTTTGAACAGTGGGTGCTGGAGGACCACTTCACGCAGGGCCGCCCGCCCTATGAGGACGCCGGCGTGCAGGTGGTGGACGACGTCGAGCCGTACGAACTCATGAAGCTGCGCCTGCTCAACTCCAGCCACCAGGCCCTGTGCTACTTTGGCACCCTGGCCGGCTACAGCTACGCGCACGAGGTCGCCCAGGACCCGCTGTTCGTACAGTTCCTGCTCGACTACATGGACCTCGAGGGCACGCGTGCCCTCTCCCCGCTGCCCGGCGTCGACCTCCCGCTGTACAAGCGCACCCTCATCGAGCGCTTCGCCAACGAGCACGTCCGCGACACCCTGGCCCGCCTCTGCGCCGAGAGTTCGGACCGGATCCCCAAGTGGCTCATCCCGGTCGTCTGGATCAACCTCAAGAACGGCAAGACCGGGAACGACGGCGGGATCTCCCGTTCCGCCGGCATCGTCGCCTCATGGGCTCGGTACGCCGAGGGGACGGACGAATCCGGGGCGCCCCTTGACGTCGTTGACCGGCTGAAGGAGCCGCTCATGGCCGCCGCCGCACAACAGAGCGAGGACAAGCTGGCATTCCTGCGCAACCGTGACGTCTTTGGCGATCTCGTGGACAACGAACGCTTCACCGACGCCTACCTGCGCACCCTGGACACCCTGCACGCCCGCGGCGCCCGCGCAGCCGTCGAGGAACTCGTGGCGCTGGGCCGGTAGCCCAACCCGTCGACCCACAACGTGGCAGACTGGCGACTGTAGGGGAACTTTGCCCTGCAGTCGCCAGCCTGCCACGTCATCGGTGCCTCACGGCTTGAAGCGGCCCCTGGCGGCGGCCATGGCGGCCAAGATCCGCCGTTTCAGCAGCTCCGGAACGGCCAGATCCTTCCACTCCACGCGAAGAAACATCCAACCCGCTTCCATGAGTTCCCGCTCCCGCTGCCGCTCCTCATAAATGGCCTCGTCCGTGCGCTTGTAGTCAAAGTATTTACTCTTTCCATCAAACTCGAGCGCCAATTTGATTTCGGGCCATGCCCCGTCCACCCGGTAATTGCTGCCGGCGGCCCGCAGCCACACCTGGTAGTCAGGCTGGGGAATGTTCATGCCTGCCACCGCCAGCCGCAGCCGGGTCTCACCGGCGGATTCAGAGCCTTTGTCCAAGGCTGCCAGCACCCGTCTTGCAGCCCGGACACCGCGATGGCCGGCCATCCGGGCAAGCAGCTGCTTCATGAGTTCCAGGCTCGCACCGTTGTGCAGGCCGGAGTCGCCAATAATTACTGCGTTGACAAAGGGCTCGGTACGCGCGCAATCCACAATGGTCTGCTCCAGCGATGTCACCCGTACAGTCCCATACTTTGCACGGGTGATGCGCCGGCGCAGTTCCGGGGCCAGCGTGCGCCGGTGCACACGGACACCCGGCACGGCACTGTCACCGGCAAGCGCGGACTTTGCTGTCACGTGAACGTCCGGACCGCCATTCCACACGTAAAGTCCCCACATCCGGGCCGCACTGAGATGGCTGTAAAGCGCTGTTGCTTTCGTGGCCTGGCAGTGCGCAAGCAGCCGCAGTACGTCCCTCTGGGAAGGAAACAGGCCCTCCCAATCACTCCTGCGGATGTAGACACCGTGCCGGACACGGAGGAGCAGGCCGAATTTCACTCCCGCCGCCAAGCGACGCGGCCCCAGCCCGACTCCTGTGAGCACTGCCGTGGTTGCAGAGGTCAGGCCGACCGGCCAGTCCCGATCGATGCCGCCGGCCAATGCTTGCAAGTCCATGCCACAAGCCTTGACCCGTCTCAGCCCGAATTCAATGCCCGACCGTGCGCCTGTGGATAACTCCGCCCAACGAC